>NZ_JBALOX010000041.1:0-4586 GCF_036965165.1 Bacillus sp. JJ1521
AGTCTTTGTTCTTTTGAATGTAACAAAAGTTTCACTTTTGTAAAACGAAAAGCCTCCAAAAAGGAGGCTTAGCTATTTCACAAGCTCGATATTTAGTGTGATTTCAAGTGTTGTATCAAAAAAGACAGTGTGTATTTTGAGTCGATATTTTTTATCGTCCAGCTCGAAAACATTATTTTCAATTGTTCTAAAGAGAAGCTCTTTATTTTTTGATACTGTTTGAACATCCTGTCCAATTAAGGAGTTAAGGTCCTCAATAACAGTAGCTTTCATACGGTGTAGATCAAGTGAGCTAAGCTCTAATTTTTTTCGATTCACGAACACGATATCGAAGTCCTGAATTTTTAGCTTGTTTTTGTTTTCTTCGTTTAATTTTTTCATATCTTCAATAAGGATGTCTTTGCTTTTTTTTAGATCATTAATTTCACTTACTTGCTTTGTCATTTTTTGAATCTGTTTATCCTGCAACACCCCATACTGAAACAGAAATACAAACCAACTGATTAAGGCACCAATTACAACACCTGCGAAAAATCGTTGCCAGCCAGGTTTTTGATGATAGGGCGGGACTCTCATTAGGTAATATGCTCCTGAGTAAACCACTCAATAATTCTCCATCCAACCTGTGCTCCTCCCATTGCCGAGACAATTAGAAGAAATTGTTTAAAGACATCTTTAGTTTGACCAAGAAAAATGCCCTTTTCAAAGCTGTAAAAAGTATCAAATGTTCCACCAATTGCTGCAACAAGTGCCCAAATTTTTAACTTGCTGGCTACTGAATAGATTTCAGATAAAGGTGCTTGACCTGAAATAAAGGCACCTATCCCACCTATTAGCGATCCACCTAAAAGGACCCCAAGAGCAATAAAGAAACTATGAATAAAAGCTGGCATAAAAGCGTCTTTTATTTCCATTTGGACACCCTCTTTTTAAATTGATATGATAGACCCTACTCTTTTTACTATATGTATATGGACAAACACTAGCCAGTATGAGTTTTGTTTTGCTTGTTTCGTAAATAGGACTATAATTGAAGTATTGAATAGAACGAAAAGTGCGTGTTCAAAAAGGAGGGTAAAAGGACTGCGTCGACAAAAACGCCACGCCCTTATGTCTTGTCGACACTAGCACATCCTGCGCGTCGAATTTAAGGCGGTGTAGCTTTGAGTACCGGAGCGTATGCAGTTAATACGTGAGGAACTCCAGAAGCAAGCCAACGAGCTTCCACAGGATGTGGTGACTTCGACGTTCGACATAGGAAGTGTCGGCAACTAGTCGAAGTTCCTCTATCGATGTGTCATTTTCGGCCGGCTTTTTGAACATCCTCTAAAAAAAAGTGAAAGAGGTGTGATTTCGATGCCTTTTGTTCATCTTCAGGTTCAAAGCGCCTACAGCCTGTTATCAAGTGCTGCAAAGGTTGAAGCTTTAGTTGAAAAAGCGAGCAACCTCGGGCTTAAGGCATTAGCGTTAACCGATGAAAACGTGATGTATGGCGCAATAACTTTTTATAAGGAATGCAGGAAGCGTGGAATCAAACCAATTATAGGTATGACTGCATCGGTTTTGTCAGATGAAGAAGACCAGACTGCTTATCCTGTAGTATTACTTGCAAAAAACAACAAAGGATATCAAAATCTATTAAAAATTAGTAGTGCAATTCAGACTAAGTCAAAGGATGGAATCCCAAGAAGATGGTTATCACAATATCGTGATGGATTAATCGGTATTTCACCAGGACGTTACGGGGACATTGAGCAAAGTCTAAAGAATGGAAATTACGAGGAAGCCTTAAAAAGAGCCAATTCCTACAAACAAATCTTTGAACAAGAAAGCTTTTATTTAGCTGTACAAAACCATGGCTTACGAGAGAATGTTGAAATGAACAATCAACTTTTCAAAATGGGTGCAGAACTAAAGGTACCATTGGTTGCCACAAACCATGTTCAATACATAGAGCAAGCTGATTCGTTTGCTCACGAATGCTTACTATCGATTAAAAATGGGACGAAGCTTTCAGATGAAGATCGAGTTATCCTTCCGAGCAAGGAATATTATTTAAAGTCTCCATCACAAATGACTGAGCTTTTTTCTGACATTCCAGAGGCTCTTGAAAACACATTACAAATTGCGCGTCTTTGTAATGTCGAAATAGAATTGGGGAAATTTGCATTACCGAAATATCCTGTTCCGGGTGATGAAACTGCAGGGGATTATTTATCGCGAATCTGTCTTAAAGGACTGAAAGAAAGGTATCAAAACCCTACTGATGAACAGTTCGAAAGACTCCAGTTTGAGCTTGAAGTCATTAAAAATATGAATTTTAGTGATTATTTTTTAATTGTTTGGGATTTTATGAAATATGCCCATGAGAACGGTATTTTGACAGGACCAGGAAGGGGTTCAGCAGCTGGTTCATTGGTCGCTTATGTTCTATATATTACGGATGTTGATCCACTTGAACATCACTTGTTATTTGAACGATTCTTAAATCCAGAAAGAATATCAATGCCGGATATTGATATTGACTTTCCTGATAATCGGCGCGATGAAATGATTGAATATGTTTCGAAAAAATACGGCAGACTTCATGTCGCGCAAATTATTACTTTCGGTACGTTGGCGGCAAGAGCCGCACTTCGGGATGTTGGAAGAGTGATGGGAATCTCACCCAAAGAAGCCGATTTTCTCGCTAAACTAGTTCCTAGTAAGCTTGGAATTACATTGCAACAAGCGTATGAAGAATCACAAGGATTACGGGACTATATTCAAAACATTGAAATTGGACGCAAAATCTTTGAAACAGCGAAAAAAATTGAAGGTCTTCCAAGACATACTTCTACACACGCAGCTGGTGTTGTCATTAGTGAACAACCATTGACAGATTTAATCGCCATTCAAGACGGACATAATGACGTTTATTTGACACAATTCCCGATGGATATTCTCGAGGAAATTGGCCTCTTAAAAATGGATTTTCTCGGACTCAGAAATTTAACACTTATCGATAATATCGGGTCCATGATCAAGCGAGGCACAGGGAAGAGTATTGACCTTTCTACAATTCCATTAGATGATCAAAAAACATTCACCTTGTTAAGTAAGGGAGATACAACAGGGGTTTTCCAGCTAGAGTCAAGTGGGATGAGAAGCGTTTTAGTAAGGCTACAGCCGAATACCCTAGAAGACATTGTCGCGGTAAATGCTTTGTACAGACCAGGTCCAATGGAAAATATCCCATTGTATATTGCACGAAAACATAAAAAAGAGGCAGTTCAATATCCACATCCTGATCTTGAACCAATTCTACAAATGACAAATGGGGTTATTGTATATCAGGAACAAATTATGCAAATCGCCTCAAAAATGGCCGGATTTAGTCTTGGCGAGGCTGACCTTTTAAGAAGAGCCGTAAGTAAAAAGAAGAAAGAGGTTCTTGATAAGGAGCGGCACCATTTTGTTCAAGGCTGTTTAAGCAAGGGTTATACCGAAAAAACAGCAAATGAGATTTATGATTTAATTGTTAGATTTGCGAACTATGGCTTTAACCGTAGCCATGCCGTTGCCTACAGTATGATTGCTTATCAGCTCGCTTATTTAAAAGCAAACTATCCGCTCTATTTTATGGCTGCATTACTCACAAGTGTCATTGGCAACGACGACAAGCTAGGACAATATATTCGTGAATCAAAGCAAAAGGGGATTACCATTCTGCCACCATCTATTAATAAAAGCTATTATCCATTTATTGTAGAGAAAAAGGCAATACGATTTAGTCTAGCAGGTATAAAAAGTGTAGGAGTTGCCGCGCTTAAAGAGATTGTCGAAACCAGAAAGATTAAATCATTTTCAGATCTATTTGATTTCTGCGTTAGAACCTCAATCAGAAGTATAAATCGTCGTACGATAGAAGCGTTTATTTGTTCAGGTGCCTTTGATGAGTTTGGGGAACATCGGGCAACACTTTTAGCAACATTAGATGTTGCGCTAGAGCATGCCGAACTGGTTAGACCTAAAGATGATGAAAATCAATTTGAGATGTTTTTTGAAGATGATTTTGGACTTAAACCAAAATATGTTGAAGTCGAACCATTTAAGGAAATGGAAAAACTCCGCTTTGAAAAAGAAGCGCTCGGCTTTTACTTATCGAGTCATCCAATCACATCCTATTCAACCTATTTAAAGAAAAACGGAGCAATCCCGATTTCAGAGACCTCCAATTATCTCCATCAAAATGTTGTGATTGGTGGATTCATCGTGAAGGAGAGAACGATACGCACCAAAAAAGGAGAAGTAATGGCCTTTTTAACAATTGGGGATGAAACGGGTGAATTAGAGGGAGTTGCCTTTCCAAGAACGTATACACAGTCGGCAAAGCTCTTAAAAAATGAGTCGTTACTATTACTAAAAGGGAAAGTTGAAAATCGGAATAATCAACTACAGCTCATTATCAATCAAGCGCAACCCTTACCTAATAAAGTGGATTTACCGGAAGAAGAAAAAAAATTGTTTATCAGGATGGAAGATAGACATCAAGCAGATCGAGTTTTTATTGATTTAAAAGAATTGTTAAAAGAATATCCTGGTGA
>NZ_JBALOX010000041.1:4670-6683 GCF_036965165.1 Bacillus sp. JJ1521
CCAAAATTTTTAACAGAAATTACAAAATTAATGGGTCCACAAAATGTGGTGTTCCACTAACAAACTCTTTACATGAACAGCATATATGTTATATTGTAATAGAAAAGCGAAGTGGCCATACCACTTATTTTTAGGCCCACACGATGTGGGTCACAAAGACGAAGACATCAGGACGTGGCGTTCTTAGTCTTTGATCCTTAAATTCTATTTTACTAGATTTAATGAAAATATTGGACAAGTAATCGACCATTATGACTACAACTGGTGCCGAAAATTAAGGCTACCAAGTTTTCTTTATAACAAGGAGTGAAAAAAAGGAAATGACTCTAAGAGAAGAAGCACTACATATTCATCAAATTCATAAGGGAAAGCTTGAATCAAAATCAAAAATTCCAGTAAGGAATGCAAAGGATTTAAGCTTAGCGTACTCACCAGGAGTAGCCGAACCATGTAAGGTTATTTACGATGATAAGTCCAAGGTGTATGAATACACAATGAAGGGGAATATGGTAGCTGTTGTTTCTGATGGGACAGCAGTGCTTGGCTTAGGCAATATTGGTCCTGAAGCAGCTCTTCCTGTTATGGAAGGAAAGGCTGTATTATTTAAGAGCTTCGCAGGTGTAGATGCATTTCCAATTTGTTTAAACACAACAGATATCGATAAGATAGTGGAAACTGTCAAATTATTAGAACCTACTTTTGGCGGAGTCAACTTAGAGGATATCGCTGCACCGAATTGCTTTGTCATTGAGGAGCGCTTAAAAAAAGAAGCCAATATTCCGGTTTTTCATGATGATCAACACGGTACCGCGATTGTTACAGTAGCAGGACTTGTGAATGCATTAAAGCTTGTTGGTAAGAAAATGTCAGAAATAAAAGTTGTTGCAAACGGAGCTGGTGCTGCTGGTATTGCAATTATTAAGCTCTTATACCGCTATGGAGTTCGCGACATTATTATGTGTGATACTAGAGGTGCTATTTATGAGGGGCGTACCTCTGGTATGAATGGTGTAAAAGAAGAAGTAGCAAAATATACAAATAGCAATCGTTTAGAAGGCTCTCTAGAAGATGTTATTAAAGATGCAGATGTCTTTATCGGTGTGTCCGCTGAAGGTGCATTAACAGCTGATATGGTAAAAACGATGAATCAGGACGCTATTATTTTTGCTATGGCAAACCCTAATCCTGAAATCATGCCGGATGTCGCATTGGAAGCAGGGGCTAAGGTTGTTGGAACAGGAAGATCAGATTTTCCAAACCAAGTAAACAACGTACTTGCTTTCCCAGGGATTTTTAGAGGTGCATTGGACGCTAGAGCTACTCATATTAATGAACAAATGAAAATAGCGGCAGTTGAAGCAATTGCTTCATTGATATCTCCTGAGGAACTTCGACCAGAGTATGTCATTCCTGCACCATTTGACCCGCGTGTTGCTCCTGCGGTTGCAGCAAGCGTGGCAAAAGCAGCAATGGAAACAGGGGTCGCAAGAATATCTGTAAATCCGGAAGAAGTTGCTGAGAAGACTCGTCGTTTAGCAATTATTGAATAAGGATAGGATGAGATTTTCGTGACATCTCCTAATTCTAAGGTTTACATTGAAATCGTAAAACAAATTAGGTCCATCATTCTAGATGATGGACTTTCCACTGGAGATAAAATCCCTTCTGAACGTGAACTATCAGACCGTCTTAATGTAGGGCGCTCTTCTGTAAGAGAGGCCTTACGGTCGCTTGAATTATTAGGGCTAATTGAGACGAGAAGGGGCGAAGGTACCTTTTTAAAGGATTTTGGGGATCACCAGCTGATTCATTTACTAGGTACCTTTATTATCCAAGGAGATAAAACAAAAGATGATCTCCTCGAAACAAAACAAACACTCGAAAAATCCTGTATTGAATTAGCGTGTCATAAAATGAACGAACAGATGGTCACAGAATTGAGAAGAGCATTATCGGATGCTCGTGATCCTGAAGGTTTTCTGTTTAAAACAATTGCTGAGGCAACAGGTAATC
>NZ_JBALOX010000041.1:6704-21266 GCF_036965165.1 Bacillus sp. JJ1521
ACTTTTACTGCGAATCTGGATCGTTATTAATGAATATGTGAAGTTTATTAATGAGGAACAGGCACTTGGAATAAATAAAGAAGGTTTTGATGAGTTAGTTGACGCACTTAGTAAAAGAGATGTCGCAAAAGCTTTATCTGCCTATAAAAAAATCACTTTGTAGAAATTTGTCTTGTTTTTATTGACATATTCCAACAAAAAATAAAGAGGACATTCAGTAAAGTATAAGTACATGCTTTTTTGGCAACGAAGGAAGATAGTGATTTTCCTTTTTTTCGTTACACGACTTTTTGTCTTGAAAAGCGCAGATAATTAAATAAATTTAAACTAAGTCGAAAAGGACATTTCTATTGAAATGTGTGAGGANNAGAAAAAATATGCATCAATCCCTTCTGAGCAGGCAAGACAGGATGTTCCAGAGGGAATTATGAGCAAATGTCCAAACTGTAAAAAAATCATGTATACAAAGGAATTAATGAAAAACGATAAGGTTTGTATGAACTGTGGCTATCATTATCAAATGACTGCTTATGAAAGACTCGAGAGTTTACTTGATGAAGGATCTTTCGTTGAGTTCGATCATGGCATGGTGTCTGAAAATCCGCTTGGATTCCCGGATTATCTTGAAAAGCTCAAGAAGGACCAAGATAAAACAGGTATTAATGAAGCCGTTGTAACAGGCGAAGGTACGATTGAAGGTAATCGGGTTATTTTAGCAATAATGGATTCAAGCTTCCGAATGGGAAGTATGGGTTCGGTTGTCGGTGAAAAAATTACAAGAGCAATTGAAAAGGCGATGGAAGAAAAAGTTCCATTCATCATTTTCACAGCATCTGGCGGAGCAAGAATGCAAGAAGGTGTGCTTAGCCTAATGCAAATGGCAAAAACAAGTTCAGCATTAAAGCTATTTAGTGATCAAGGCGGACTGATTGTTTCGATTATGACACATCCTACTACAGGTGGTGTATCTGCAAGCTTTGCATCCTTAGGAGACTTTAATTTTGCAGAACCTGGTGCATTAATTGGGTTTGCAGGTAGAAGAATAATTGAGCAAACGATTCGCGAAGATCTTCCTGAAGATTTCCAAACTGCCGAATTTCTATTAAAACATGGTCAATTGGATGCTGTTATCCATCGTCATGATTTAAAGGATACTTTAGCAAACATAGTAGACATTCATATGAACGGGGGTGCGGTTAATTGGTAGGCGAACTAGAATTTGAGAAACCTGTCGTGGAATTGAAAAAAAAGATTGCTGAGCTAAAAGAATTTACGAGTGACTCGAATGTTGACCTCTCAGATGAAATTTCCAAGCTCGAATCAAGACTTCAAAAACTAGAGACTGACATCTATAGTCATTTGAAACCATGGGACCGTGTGCAAATTGCTCGTCATCAAGAGAGACCAACAACCCTTGATTATATTGAACGTATTTTTACAAACTTTTTTGAGTGTCATGGGGATCGCTTTTACGGTGACGATGCTGCCATTGTTGGTGGTATTGCTAAATATCATGGATTACCTGTAACCGTCATAGGTCACCAACGTGGCAAGGATACGAAAGAGAATATTAGAAGAAACTTTGGGATGCCACATCCTGAAGGATATCGTAAGGCACTTCGCTTAATGAAGCAGGCAGAAAAATTTAACCGACCTATTATTTGCTTTATTGATACAAAGGGTGCATATCCAGGTAAAGCAGCAGAAGAACGTGGACAAAGTGAGGCTATTGCAAAAAACCTTTTTGAAATGGCAGGATTAACCGTTCCTGTTATTTGTATCGTTATTGGAGAAGGTGGAAGTGGTGGAGCTCTTGCTTTGGGTATAGGAAATTATATCCATATGCTTGAAAACTCTACGTACTCTGTTATTTCACCTGAAGGTGCAGCAGCTTTACTATGGAAAGATGCAGGACTTGCGAAAAAAGCCGCAGAGTCCATGAAAATCACGGCACCAGACTTAAAAGAACTAGGAATTGTAGATGAAATCATCCCTGAAGTTAGAGGCGGTGCTCATAAGGATGTTGCCGAACAAGCAGCTTCCATTGATACAGTTCTATTAAAATCATTAAAAAAATTGCGTGAATTAAACAATGATGAATTAATTCAGCAACGCTATCAAAAATATAAACAGATAGGTCAATATAAAATAGCTGAAGAAGAGTTTATCGGAGTACAGTAAAAGAGTGGACGTGCATCTAACTAGTGTTTAGAGCACGTTTTACTTTGTTCATCAATCAATATTTGGGTAAAATATACATTTAAGCGTTCCTTATTTTCGAAACGTCCTCCGCGCAAGATTCCTTATATTTCTAATTCTTGATTATTCGACACACATTTCACATTTTTTTAAGATATCTTGGTTGTTTTACTTATATATTAGTGTTATTTTATACATATTGCGAAAGAATAGTATAAACAAATGATTAAACTAATTCATGATTATTTAACTTTATTCAGCAGAAGGCTAAATAAAGTTAAAGCTCCTGGCGGATGCCACGATTTTTTAAAGGAAATTTTTCGAGCATGCTCGAAAAAAATCGGCGCAAATACGCCAAGGCGCATTTGATTATTATCATAGAGGTGGAAAAATGAAAAGAATAGGTGTTTTAACAAGTGGTGGGGATTCTCCTGGAATGAACGCTGCAATTCGTGCTGTTGTACGTAAAGCGATTTATCATGACGTAGAAGTATATGGAGTTTATCAGGGATATGCTGGGCTTATAAGTGGGCAAATCAAGAAATTAGAAATTGGATCTGTTGGAGATATTATTCATCGTGGTGGTACAATGCTTTATACAGCACGCTGTAATGAATTCAAGACAGAAGAAGGCCGTAAACAAGGAATTGAACAACTAAAAAAATTAGGGATCGAAGGCTTAGTTGTGATAGGTGGCGACGGTTCATACCGTGGTGCTCAAAAACTCACGGAACTTGGTTTCCCTTGCGTTGGTGTGCCAGGTACGATCGATAACGACATCCCTGGTACTGATTTTACAATCGGTTTTGATACCGCACTAAATACAGTAATTGATGCAATCGATAAAATTAGAGATACTGCAACTTCTCATGAACGCACATATGTAATTGAAGTAATGGGTAGACACGCAGGTGACCTTGCATTATGGGCCGGATTAGCTGGCGGTGCTGAGACTATCTTAATTCCAGAAGCAGATCATGATATGAATGAGGTTTGCGCCAAGCTTAACCGTGGCCATGACCGTGGTAAGAAACATAGTATTATTGTCGTAGCTGAAGGTGTAGGAAGTGGCGTAGAAATCGGGAAGAAGATTCAAGAAGCGACAAATTTTGAAACTAGAGTGAGTGTGCTTGGACATATTCAACGTGGTGGTACTCCAACTGCAACAGACCGAGTATTAGCTAGCCGTCTTGGAGCAAAAGCTGTTGAGCTTTTACTTGAAGGAAAAGGTGGAAGAGCGGTCGGCATCCAACAGAACCAATTAGTAGACCACGATATTATGGAAATCTTGGATCGTAAACATACAATTGACGAAAAAATGTATAACCTGGCGCAAGAACTATCAATTTAGTTAATACTTCGGTATAATTCACTGTGGAAGTGTTGATAATCGCTTTGATTGAAAAGCGATTAACTTTATTCAGCAAAAAGCTGAATAAAGTTAAAGCCCCCGGCGGATGCCAGATTTTCAATGGAAAATTTTCGAGCTTGCTCGAAAAAAATCGGGCACAAATAAGCCAAGGCGCATTTGATTTAGGAGGAAATATAATGAGAAAAACAAAAATAGTATGTACGATAGGACCGGCAAGTGAAAGTATCGAAAAACTTGTTGCTTTAGCAAATGCTGGAATGAATGTTGCAAGATTGAACTTTTCACACGGTGACTTTGATGAACATGGTGCACGTATTAAAAATATCCGTGAAGCTTCTAAAATCACTGGTAAAAATATCGCGATTTTATTAGATACTAAAGGACCAGAAATTCGTACAAATAATATGGAAAATGGTGCAATTGAATTAGTTGAAGGTTCAAAAGTGATTATTTCGATGGAAGAAGTAATTGGAACGCCGGAAAAGTTCTCGGTTACATATCCAGGCCTGATTGATGATGTTCATCCGGGCTCCAAAATTCTATTAGATGATGGATTAATCGGGTTAGAGGTATTAGAAATTAATCAACAGAAACGTGAAATTCTCACAAAAATATTAAATAGTGGAACATTAAAAAATAAAAAAGGTTGTAATGTTCCAGGTGTTAGTGTGAACCTACCAGGTATGACTGAAAAAGATGCAAAGGACATTGTTTTCGGTATTCAACAAGATGTCGATTATATCGCAGCATCCTTTGTTCGTCGTGCTTCTGACGTATTAGAAATTAGAGAATTGCTTGAAGAAAATAATGGGAAAGCAATTCATATCATTCCAAAAATTGAGAACCAAGAGGGCGTCGATAATATCGATGAAATCCTTGAAGTCTCAGATGGACTAATGGTAGCTCGTGGAGACTTAGGTGTTGAGATTCCTGCCGAAGAAGTACCACTTGTTCAAAAAGATTTAATTAAGAAATGTAATGCGGCAGGTAAACCAGTTATTACGGCAACTCAAATGTTAGACTCCATGCAACGTAATCCTAGACCAACTCGTGCAGAAGCTAGTGACGTTGCGAATGCAATTTTTGACGGTACAGATGCCATTATGTTATCTGGCGAAACAGCGGCTGGAACATATCCTGTTGAGGCAGTTCAAACGATGCATAATATTGCTTCTCGCGCTGAGGATGCATTAGTTCATCGTGAAATTTTATCTCAACGCAGCAAAATCTCTGGCACTACGATTACAGATGCAATTGGTCAATCGGTTGCTCATACTGCACTTAATCTAGATGCTTCTGCAATTGTTACACCAACTGAAAGTGGACATACTGCAAGAATGATTTCAAAATACCGTCCAAAGGCACCGATCATTGCAGTAACAGCAAATGAATCAACAACTAGAAAGCTTTCACTTGTTTGGGGTGTATACGCTCAAACAGGAAACGTGGCAACATCTACAGATGAAATGCTTGATAACTCCGTTGATGTAGCATTAGGTACTGGAATTATCAAACCTGGTGATTTAGTAGTTATTACAGCAGGTGTTCCAGTTGGAGAACGTGGAACAACTAATATTATGAAGATTCATGTTGTTGGTAACACAATTACAAATGGACAAGGAATCGGTAGAAAATCAGCTTTTGGAAAAGTAGTAGTGGCTCATAATAGTGAAGAAGCAGAAGCGAAAATGTTCGATGGAGCAATCCTTGTAACACCTGCAACCGACCGTGACATGGTAAAATACGTAGAGCAAGCTTCTGCATTAATTACGGAAGAAGGCGGTCTAACTAGCCATGCAGCCGTTGTAGGATTAAGCATCGGAATTCCTGTTATTGTCGGAGTTGAAAATGCAACAACACTATTAAAAGATGGACAAGATATAACTGTAGATTCTGCTCGTGGAGTGATATACGAAGGACATGCGAATGTCCTATAAGTGAGAGAAGGGAAACCTTCTCTTTTTTTCTTTTCACTACTCATTTTAAGCTAGGAAACGTATAATATAAGAAAAGCCTTCATTTTTGAGGAGGATCTCTTATGAGAGTTTTATTAGCATTAATTATTATTGTGCCAGCATTGGAAATTAGTGTTCTTATTTTTTCTGGAAAGACACTTGGAATTCCAATTACATTACTCTTAATCCTTCTTACAGGAGTAATTGGTGCATGGCTTGCAAAGAAACAGGGGCTAGAAATTATTAGACGTGCAAGGCAGCAGATGGATTATGGTCAGGTCCCAGGGGAAGCGATAATGGATGGAATTTGCATCCTAATCGGGGCTGTTTTGCTTCTTACTCCCGGTTACATTTCAGATCTGACAGGATTCCTATTGCTCCTTCCCGTAACCCGAAATTATATTAAACCAGTTATAGCAAACTGGATTAGTCGAAGAATTGATAGAGGAAATTTTACAGTTATACGTCGTTGGTGAAAGGAAAAAAGCCATTGCAGCAGCAATGGCTTTTTTAATGTCTAGTTCCAGGCGCTATCGGCAGTCTGGTCTAACTAAATCGCTTCGGAAGGTAAAGTGCACCTTCTGTCAGAGCTTGTCTTATGCTTGTCGCCTAAGGCTGAGCGCCTAGCACTTATCCTATAATGCTTCCTTTCCGATAATAAAACTCCATACATCCCGAAAAACACCTGTTGTATACAAGGTCCTAATAATTACTAAAATGACAGGTCCGATAATCAGTCCGATGAAACCGAATAATTGAAACCCGACAAAAAGGGAAATCAAGGTTGCCAAAGGATCTAGTCCAATACTTGATGAGATTACCTTTGGCTCCATAACTTGACGCTGTACAATCACCACAATATATAAAATACCAAGGCCGATTGCTAGTGGAATATCTCCACTGAATGCGGAGTATATGATCCAAGGTACAAACACAAGTCCTGTTCCTAAATACGGGAGAAGATCAACAAGTCCAATTAATAATGCGATTGTAATCGCGTAATCAACCCGTAAAATTAATAAACCAACCAACACGATTCCTGCTGTAATAGAAATCAGGGTAAACTGAGCTTTAATAAATCCAAATAACGCTTTTTTTAATTCCACAAACACTGATTTTCCGCTCGTTCTAGCTTTAACAGGGATAAATTTTCGTCCCATAATGATGAATTTATTCCAATCCTTACTAATGAAAAAAGTGGCTAGTAGTGAAAATACAATAACAGTCGCTGCATTCGGTAACCAACCAAGAAATTTAGGAATGTTTTCTAAGAATGCTTTTACAAACTCCCCGACATTCGTTGCAATGGTTGTGCCTACATTACTTACATTATCCATTATGGTTTGTTGTTGGCCCTGCTCCAAATTATCGAACATACTTATTACTCTCTCATATAAAGGAATAATTTGACCTACTATTAAATCTTCAAAATAAATGACCAACTTTTCAAAGTGCTGTGGTACCTCTTTTGCCAAATAGTTGGCTCCTGAAATAATTTCAGCAATTAATAATGTAAGGAAACCAGTGACAATCCCAAACACAATGAAGATCCCTAAAAATACCGATAATCCCCGTGGCATCCGTCCTTTACGTTCTAAAAAATTGACAAGAGGGTTAATGAGGAAAGCTAGTAATAAAGCAAAAATGAACGGATAGGTGAGTTTAAATAGAAAATAAAACAAAACGAAACCAATAATTACTAACGCAATAACCAACAGAAATCGAAGAAAACCGTACAAATAATTAATGTTCAAACTTTTTCCTCCCTAGGTAATTCTTACATAGTATTTTACAATTTCTTATAAAACTTTAAAAGGAAATACGAAGAAATGAATAATAAAGTTCCCAATTATAGAGAAAAAATTGTAAATATGATATTATACGTATGAGCGAGTGAAAAAATTTCGTGAACAAATTGCAAAATACCTTAAAATTAGATATTTCTAGTTAGATGGCTAATTAGAGTATTCGGCTCTGTTACTTAGTAAAAAAAATCTTAGTAAAAATATTTTTGTGTAATAATAGTTTGTAAGGAAAATTAGTCTCTTTTGATTCACAAAAGTCTGATTTTTTATTATAATAGAGTCGAGAGTTACAACTTTTCTACATATTACTTGCTAATTCTTTTAAATTGTCGCAATATTATTTTGATATTTGTGGCATCGAATGTTTTTTGAAAAAATGAAAGCATTTACTTCACGAAATGAAAGGTACTTAACGCATACTCAAAATTTGAGCATGCGCTCAATTTACCTCTTTAAAGGGGGTAGGGGAATATGAAAAAAGGAGAGGGTCTTATGACAGCAACAAAGGGTCTTGAAGGAATTGTAGCAACAACATCTTCAGTCAGTTCAATTATTGATGACACATTAACGTATGCAGGATTCGATATTGATGATTTAGCTGAAAAAGCTAGTTTTGAAGAGGTTATCTACCTTTTATGGCATCGGAAACTTCCAAATAAAGAGGAGTTAGCTGAATTAACACAGCAACTTGCTAATAATGCAGGTCTACCTCAAGAACTTTTAAATCATTTCAAAACTTATCCAATCGATAAGGTTCATCCAATGGCAGCTCTTCGTTCAGCCGTTTCACTTTTAGGGCTGTATGATGAAGAAGCAGATGTAATGGATCCAGAAGCAAATTATCGTAAGGCAATTCGTCTGCAAGCAAAATTACCTACAATTGTTACCGCTTTTTCTCGTGTTCGTAAAGGTTTAGAACCAGTTGCTCCACGTACTGATCTAAGTTTTGCAGCCAACTTTTTGTATATGCTAAGCGACCAAGAGCCAAGTGAGATTGCAGTAGAAGCATTCAATAAAGCATTAGTATTACATGCTGACCACGAACTGAATGCTTCGACTTTCACTGCACGTGTTTGCGTTGCAACTCTATCTGATATTTATTCAGGTGTTACTGCAGCAATTGGAGCATTAAAAGGTCCTCTTCACGGTGGTGCTAACGAAGCAGTAATGAAAATGCTCTCTGAAGTCGGAGAAGTTGATAACGTAGAAAATTATATAAAAACAAAATTAGCAAATAAAGAAAAAATTATGGGATTTGGGCACAGAGTATACCGTAATGGTGACCCACGCGCTAAACACTTGAAAGCAATGTCTCAAAAATTAACATCTATTACCGGCGAATCAAAATGGTATGAGATGTCAACGAAAATTGAAAAAGTTGTTACAAGTGAAAAACCATTACCACCGAATGTTGATTTCTACTCAGCATCTGTATACCATAGCTTAGGTATTGATCATGATTTATTTACTCCTATCTTTGCAGTAAGCCGTGTTTCTGGTTGGTTAGCTCATATTCTAGAGCAATATGATAACAACCGTTTAATCCGTCCACGTGCTGAATATACTGGTCCAGGAATGCAAAAATACGTTCCAATTGAACAAAGAGGTTAATAAATCTATACAATATAAATTAGAATGGAGAAGTATCTCCGTTGAAATTTTTCGTGAGGTACTTCTTAAGAATTTTAGGAGGTTATACTAGTGGCAGGAGAAAAAATTACAGTATCAAATGGAGTACTAAACGTACCAAACAACCCAATTATTCCTTTTATCGAAGGAGACGGAACTGGTCCAGATATTTGGGCGGCAGCGTCACGTGTATTAGAAGCAGCTGTTGAAAAAGCGTATAACGGTGAAAAATCAATTGTTTGGAAAGAAGTATTAGCAGGGGAAAAAGCTTTTAATCAAACTGGCGAATGGTTACCAGCAGAAACATTAGATGTTATCCGCGATTACATAATTGCTATTAAAGGACCTCTTACTACTCCGGTTGGTGGTGGTATCCGTTCTTTAAACGTAGCATTACGTCAAGAACTAGATCTATTTACTTGTCTTCGCCCAGTACGTTATTTTACAGGTGTACCTTCACCAGTTAAACGTCCAGAAGATACAGATATGGTTATCTTCCGTGAAAATACTGAAGATATTTATGCAGGTATTGAATATGCACAAGGTTCTGAAGGAGTTCAAAAGCTTATTAACTTCCTTCAAAATGAACTTGGTGTTAATAAAATCCGCTTCCCAGAAACTTCTGGAATTGGTATCAAACCAGTTTCTGAAGAAGGAACAAAACGCCTTGTACGTGCTGCTATTAACTATGCAATTGAACAAGGTCGTAAGTCTTTAACTCTGGTTCACAAAGGAAACATCATGAAGTTTACTGAGGGTGCTTTCAAAAACTGGGGTTACGAACTTGCTGAACAAGAATTTGGAGATAAAGTATTTACTTGGGCCCAATATGACCGCATCGCCCTAGAAGAAGGCAAAGATGCAGCTAATAAAGCTCAAGCTGATGCTGAAGCTGCTGGTAAGATCATTGTAAAAGATTCAATTGCTGATATCTTCTTACAACAAATCTTAACTCGTCCACGTGAATTTGATGTTGTTGCTACAATGAACTTAAACGGTGACTACATTTCTGACGCGTTAGCTGCACAAGTTGGTGGAATCGGAATTGCACCTGGAGCAAACATTAACTATGAAACAGGACATGCAATTTTCGAAGCTACACACGGAACTGCACCTAAATATGCAGGTTTAGACAAAGTTAACCCATCCTCTGTTCTTTTATCAGGTGTATTGATGCTTGAACACCTAGGTTGGAACGAAGCAGCAGACTTAATCATGAATTCAATGGAAAAAACGATTGAATCCAAAGTTGTAACATATGACTTCGCACGTCTAATGGAAGGTGCAACAGAAGTAAAATGTTCAGAGTTTGCTGATGAACTAATCAAAAACTTAAGCTAATTATAGATATAAGTAACTACCCTTAAAAGGGTAGTTACTTCATTTGAATAGGGAGGATATAATATGAGTCAATTCAAACGCAAAAAAATCTCTGTTATTGGTAGTGGATTTACTGGTGCAACAACAGCTTTTCTACTTGCTCAAAAGGAATTAGGAGACGTCGTTTTAGTTGATATTCCACAAATGGAGAACCCAACAAAAGGGAAAGCTCTTGATATGCTGGAAGCAAGTCCTGTTCAAGGGTTTGATGCAAGTATTACCGGAACTTCAAATTATGAAGATACAGCTGATTCTGATGTCGTTGTTATTACAGCCGGAATTGCGCGCAAACCTGGTATGAGCCGTGATGATCTTGTTCAAACAAACCAAAAAATCATGAAAAGTGTTGCCCAGGAAATTGCAAAACATTCTCCAAATAGCTATATCATTGTTTTAACTAATCCAGTTGACGCTATGACTTTTACAGTGTTTCAGGAATCTGGTTTCCCGAAAAATCGTGTCATTGGCCAATCAGGCGTACTTGATTCTGCTAGATTCCGTACATTTATTGCCCAGGAACTAAATTTATCAGTAAAAGATATTACTGGATTTGTCCTAGGTGGTCATGGCGATGACATGGTGCCACTTGTTCGTTACTCCTACGCAGGAGGCATTCCACTCGAAACTTTAATTCCAAAAGATCGCTTAGACGCTATAGTTGAACGTACACGTAAGGGTGGCGGTGAAATTGTCAACCTGTTAGGAAATGGTAGTGCATATTATGCACCAGCAGCTTCCCTAGTGGAAATGGTTGAAGCTATCATAAAAGATCAACGTCGTGTCCTACCCGCAATTGCATATCTGGAAGGTGAATATGGCTTCTCCGGAATTTACCTTGGTGTTCCAACGATTCTAGGTGCAAATGGTATTGAAAAAATCATCGAGCTTGAACTAACAGAACAGGAAAAAGCAGAACTTGCAAAATCTGCGGATTCTGTGAAAAATGTCATGAATATCCTTGCCTAATCATAAACTTTATAATCAAATACACATTGGCGTATACTGGCTTTATTCGGCCTTCTGATGAATAAAGCTAATAGATTCGGGATTCTCCCCGAATTTTTTATACATATATTTGTAATCGTTTTCATTTTAATGGAGGTGCGACCGTTTTCATGTTATTAGGTAAAAAGAGAAAACTGGGAAGAAAGATTGAAGAAATGAATGTCGGTGAAAAATTAACTCTTACTGAGAAAATCGAAGATAAAGATTTACTTTTATACTTAGGTTTGACGAATGATGCAAATCCGCTATATATTCAACATGATTATGCATCTCAAACTCCTTTTAAGAAACCGATTGTTCCCACAGTTATGCTGACAGGCATTATATCAGCGGCAGTGTCTAAGTATTTACCTGGTCCCGGCAGTCATATTCTTAAGCAAGAAATTGAATTTTTGCAGCCTTTGTACCATTACGCAACAGTTCAATTTCTATTTGAGGTTACAAAAGTTAATATTCATGACCATACTGTTGAAATTACAGTTACTGCATTGGATGAAGATGAAACAAGGGCAATCGAAGGAAGATTACTTGTTTGTCCTCCACATCGAATGGTTCCAATGGAAGGTAAAATATTGGAAAATTTTTAGGAGATGTTTAAAAAGTGCGGTGAATATGACGCATCGAATTTCTTCGTTGGCTTGTTTCTCCGTTGCTCACGTATTAACTGCATACGTTCCGCTACTCAAAACTGCGCCGCCTTGAAATTCTCGGTCCTCTTCATCCTCCTTTTTAAACGTCCATTTTTAGAGAGCCCAGCCTCTCTTTTTTTATTTTCGTGGCAAGTCCAAAAATGTTATTCTATAATGACTTTATATAGAGAAAAATAATGATGGGGTTTATCTTTTTTTGATGGAGGAAGACAATGAAGAATAAAGTACTGGTTGTAGAGGATGAACAGTCAATCATTACATTACTTCAGTATAACCTACAACAGGCAGGCTACGAGGTTATTACTGCAATGGACGGAGAAGAAGGCTTGGAGAAAGCCTTAGCTGAAATGCCACAAATTATCGTCCTTGACTTAATGCTGCCAAAATTGGATGGGATTGAAGTATGCAAACAGCTTCGCCAAAATAAAGTAGAAATTCCAATTCTAATGCTAACCGCAAAGGACGACGAATTTGATAAGGTTTTAGGTCTAGAGCTCGGGGCGGACGACTATATGACAAAACCATTTAGCCCTAGAGAAGTAGTGGCACGTCTGAAGGCAATCCTTAGAAGAACAAGTAAAAAAGAAGTCAACTTAGAAGAAATTACGACATCCAAACAATTTGTGATAGGACCTTTACGGATTTTACCTGAAAATTTCGAGGCTTATTTTAATGAAGAAGCACTTGATCTTACACCAAAAGAATTTGAACTTCTTGCTTATTTAGCAAAGAACAAAGGAAGAGTTCTAACCCGAGATCAACTATTAAGTGCGGTGTGGAATTATGATTTTGCTGGTGATACAAGAATTGTAGATGTTCATATCAGTCATTTAAGAGAAAAGGTTGAGAAAGATTCAAAAAAACCAAATTTGATAAAAACAGTAAGGGGATTAGGCTATAAGCTTGAGGAGCCAAAACTCTATGAATAAATTTCACTCGCGACTCTTATTTGCGATTATCTTTTTAATCATTATTGTTTTTATATGTATGGGTTTTATGTTAGGTCAATTTATTAGCAGTCTTATCACCAATAGTGAAATGCATGGAACATCTGTAGAAAAAACAGTTCAACAGGTTTGGATTGCTCTTACGGTATGTCTCGGAATCGCATTGGTTATTATTCTTTCACTTATTATAAGAATCACAATCACCTACACAAAACCAATTGATGCTGCAACAAAAGCAGTAAAAGAACTTGCAAAGGGAAATTATCGGGCAAGAACACATGAAGATTATATAAGTGCTGCTGGGATACTTGGGCAATCTATCAATATTGTCGCAAGAAATATTGAAGAAATGACCAAATCCTATGAAATGCAGCATGATCGATTACATACATTGATTGAAAATATGGGGAGTGGTCTTTTGTTTATCGATAGCAAAGGATATATTAGTATTTTCAATCGGTCAATCAATGAATTATTCAAAATAGATCAAGACGACTTAAAGGGTCAGCTATATTATGAAGCTTTTACTCAAAAAGAAATTGTTAATTTGGTAGAAGAAATTTTTATGACTGAGCGAAAGTTACGCAGACCCATACACCTGATGATTGGAAACGAACAAAAGGACTTTGAGGTGTATGCTACACCAATATTAGGAGCAAATGTGGAATGGAGGGGTGTTGTTCTAGTCTTTCACGATATTTCAGATTTGAAAAGGCTTGAACAGATACGTAAGGACTTTGTAGCAAATGTTTCCCACGAGCTTCGTACTCCGATCACATCCATTAAAGGGTTTGCTGAGACTTTATTAGATGGTGCGATGAATGATAGGGAAGTCTTAGAAGAATTTTTAACAATTATTCTAAATGAAAGTCATCGTCTTCAAGTCCTCATTCAAGATCTGTTGGATTTATCAAAGATGGAGAATAAGGGTTTTTCACTTAACCTTTCACGTGTTAATGTGAAAGAACTTTTGGAAGATAGTTTACGAATGCTTAGATCGAGAGCAGAAGAAAAAGACATTCAATTAGAGCTTTTAGTAGATGATGACACAACAGTGATAGACGGAGATATGGACAGGTTGAAACAGGTCTTTATCAATGTCATAAATAACAGTTTGTCGTATTCTCCTAATAAGGCCAAAGTGGCGGTAAAAGCAACAAATCTTATTGACTATGTTCAAATTCAAATTATTGATACTGGAATGGGAATTGAAGAAAACGAGCTGTCTCGGATTTTTGAAAGGTTTTATCGTGTGGATAGAGCAAGGAGCAGGAATTCCGGGGGGACAGGTTTAGGCCTCGCAATTGTTAAGCATATTATTGAGGCTCATGAAGGGGCGGTACAAATAAATAGTAAGGTAGGGAAAGGAACTACACTTACAATTCGATTGAAAAAAGAAATATCATCGTCATCGACTAAAATGTCTTAATTTACAAATTGTTTACAAAGGAAACATATTCTCTTAACATCAAAACCGTATGATGTTAGTGAGAACCCCTTCATACTAGAAGGCCAAACTTTTGACAAGGACATCATATCCTTGTCCTTTTTTTAACTTTATTCAGCAAAAGACTGAATAAAGTTTAAAAGCCTTCGGCGGATGCCACAGATTTTCAAAGG
>NZ_JBALOX010000041.1:21273-23441 GCF_036965165.1 Bacillus sp. JJ1521
TGACCCACTTCCTGTGGGCCCAAAATCTGGGCGCAAATACGCAAAGGCGTATTTGATAAAAATCTGAAACCTTTTTGTATTATAATCGTATAAAACTATGTAGATATAAATTGAGGGGGGAAAGCATGGTTAGTTTGAAACAAATTTATACTATTGTTGGACTAAGTGTGCTCGTTTTGATTTTAGGTGTAATTGGATTTACATCCTGGTATACCGTTGATGAATCAGAGCAAGCAATTATTTTAACGTTTGGGAAAGCAGATGAAGGGATTACAGAGCCAGGACTTCATTTTAAAATGCCATGGCCAATCCAAGATGTAGAAACACTACCAAAGACAACGTACAGTTTACAGTTTGGTTATGACCAAAAGGACGGCGAGATCACCGATGTGCCAAAGGATACGAAAATGATTACCGGTGATGAAAATATTGTTCTCGCTGATATGGTTGTTCAATGGCAAATTACCGATCCTTCAAAGTTTTTATTTAATTCAGCGGATCCAGAGCAAATTTTATATAATTCTACTTCTGCATCTTTAAGAAGTATTATCGGAAGTTCTAAAATTGATGATGCCCTAACATCCGGTAAAGCAGAAATTGAAGCAGAGGTAAGAGATTTATTAACTGCTCTTTTAGAAAAATATGATATTGGAATCTCAGTGACGGCAGTTAAATTACAGGATGTTGAATTACCAAATGATGAGGTTCGTAAGGCATTTACAAATGTAACGGATGCTCGTGAAACAAGAAATACAAAAGTAAACGAAGCAACCAAATACCGTAACCAAAAATTAAATGAAGCAAAAGGGGAGCAAGAAGCCCTTATTTCTCGTGCCAATGGGGATAAAGCGGCCCGTATCGAAATCGCGCGTGGGGATGTTGCGACATTTAATGCATTATACACTGAATATGCTAAAAATCCTGAGATTACAAGAAAACGTCTCGTTCTTGAAACCTTGGATCAAGTGTTACCTAATACCGAGATTTATATTATGAAGGATGACGGCAATACAATGAAGTACTTGCCAATTCGTCCAGCTGGAAGCCAAGCGCAGGTTCCTCCTGTACAAACAGAAGGGAGCGGTAACCAATGAGTGAAAATGTTGTGGATTTAAACGAAAAAAAGAGTTCCAATAAATATAGTAAATACACAAAGGGTGGAATCTTCCTACTTGTTGCTATTATTTTAATTGGAATTATCTTGGTTAATATATTTATTGTAAGAGAAGGCGAATACAAGGTCGTTCGTCAATTCGGAGAAGTTGTGCGAATTGTAGAAACACCAGGGCTTTCTTATAAAATTCCATTTATCCAGTCTGTTGAAACATTACCAAAATATCAAATGATTTATGATGTTCAAGAAGCAGAAATAAATACAAAAGATAAAAAGCGAATGATGATCGATAATTATGCGATTTGGCGTATTGAAAATCCGAAACAAATGATATCTACAACTAGAACAGTTGTTAACGCTGAAGCAAAGCTTGATGAGTTCGTCTATTCTGCCATTCGAACAGAGCTTGGTCAATTAAACTATGATGAGATTATTAACGATGAGAAATCGGAACGAGGAAGTCTTAATGACCGAATCACAGAAATCGTTAATAAAAACCTTGAGGAAGACAAATATGGAATCGTTGTAACGGATATTCGTATGAAGCGTACGGATTTACCAGCTGAAAACGAACAATCCGTATATACAAGAATGATTTCCGAGCGTGAGTCAACAGCGCAAAACTATCTCTCAGAAGGAGATGCAGAGAAAAATAAAATCGAGGCAAAAACGGATATGGAAGTAAAAGAAATCATTGCTAAAGCACAAGCAGATGCTGAGGTTATTCGAAGCCAAGGGGAAGGAGAAGCAGCCAGAATCTACAATGATTCCTTCTCAAAGGACCCAGAGTTTTACAACCTGTTCCGTACATTAGAATCCTATAAAACTACAATTGACGGGGAAACAGTGATTATTTTACCAGCTGACTCTCCATACGCAAGATTGTTAATGGGTTATACTGAATAACATGAATATGTAGCCGTTATTTTTCATTCTGTTCACGACATGCTAAAATGAACAGAGGAAGTAACGGCTATTTTTTATGCCTAAGAAATAAATTTTTACATAGTTTTTGATGTCTAGCTCCAGGAGCCAGCGGCTCGAGGTCATAAGC
>NZ_JBALOX010000041.1:23566-23723 GCF_036965165.1 Bacillus sp. JJ1521
GTTAGTCGATGTTCCTCTAAGCTGGCCCCTTGCGCTTTTCTAGAGAAAGGAAGGATTTTTCTTGAGTAAAAAAATTGTGTTAGTGGATGGAAATAGTATCGCATATCGGGCGTTTTTTGCCTTGCCACTATTAAATAATGATAAAGGTGTACATACG
>NZ_JBALOX010000042.1:0-30826 GCF_036965165.1 Bacillus sp. JJ1521
GATAATAAGGATAATTCCAAGCATCAAGCCAAAAATCACAAAAAAAAACAAAAAAAAAATAAACGAAAAGAGAGTTTAAGCATCCTGGAACAAAAGGATCTAAAATTAAATACTAATATACAAGAAAATATCGAAGGGCGAGACAGTAGCCTTAAATATTTAACAAAACATGATATTGGGGACGATTCAGAGGTATGGAAAACAATCCGAGCATTACTACCTGACAATTATAAGATCCCAGACCCTGAGTTTGTGAAAGTCATCGAAAATTTTTTCAAAAGGAACCATAAGAACTAACATCTCACCTTAAATAAACTGCTGATATATAGCAAGCGTACGGTTTATCATCCTATCAATTGGCCAATTATTCATGGCGTGCTCTTTTGCTGCAGCAGAAAGCCTGTTACTAAGTGTCTTATTTTCCAATACTCTCTTTATATTTTGATATAAAATATCGCTTTCCCCCTTAGGAGAAATCAATCCCGTTTTTTCATGGGTTATAATTTCTGGAATTCCACCTGCATCTGTTGTAACAATTGGTTTTCCAGCGATTTGAGCCTCCATTAGAGCAAATGGATGATTATCCTGTAAACTTGGTAAAACCATCAAATCCAATTGTTTTAATAATGCGGGCACATCTTTTCTAGTTCCTAAAAAGATAATTTGTTCCTCAATCCCCAAATATTTTGCGTGATTTTTTAATTCTTTGCGTAAAATGCCGTCTCCTATGAACCAGCAAATCCAGTCATTTCGCTGTTGCTTTAATTTCGCTAAGGCTTCTAGTAAAAATTTATGTCCTTTTACTCTATCTAATCTTGCAGGACAACCTATTATTATATTGGCTTCGGGTGGAGATGGCTCCGTTTGCTCCTCCATATTTTTAATAAAATGCTCAATATCTATCCCGTATGGGACTACTGTTAATTGTTTTTCAGGAATATTAAATTCATTTTTCAGAAGATTTTTTAACCAAATTGTTGGCACAATTGTAACATTACTTACAACACCACCATAATGCTCTTCTGCTGCAAAATAGCGTGATATATATGTTTGTTTCCATTTTTGCAATTCAGATTCGGTTACAGCTTTTTTAACATGGCGGATGTACTCAAATGTATAGCATCCATGGAGGGTTGAGATTAAAGGAGTGTCTTTAGGTATTACTCGTGAAAGGGCTTTTGCAGAAATAACATCCTGTGTATGAATTATATCGTATTTTTTTAAATCAAAATAGGCAGCCGCCGCTTCAAAACCATATCTTTCAGTTTCATGTTTGATTATTGAATACATATCAGGATGACTGGATTTGAAAAATGGCTGAAAATTTTTCTGAACAGAATCAGTAATTATTGCTTTATTTATAGATCGACCGTCATTTATGATATGATATTTTTTCTCAATCGTATGATGACTTAAAATGTCAACTTCAAAATCCATATTAATGAGAGCTTTATACAATCCTTGTACGTAACTCCATACCCCTCCTGCTTGCGGTAGAGGCCAAAATGTAGCTAATAGAATCTTCATTATCTCCCCCCTTAAAAGTTTTCGTTTTGTTACTTAAGAGTATATGCAAAGTGAACATCAGCTGTTAAAATTTGAAATTGGAACAACCGTGAAAATAATAGTTTCACAAAAATTATTTTCGTATACCTACTAATATAAACCAAGCCCTCTTTAATTGGACTTTGGTTGCTTCCAATTTATGCTCAATAAATGCTGAAATAATTTCCATCTTTTAAAATTCATTCACAATTACCAATATTCATGTTAAACTTACAAATATTATATTAATCTAATATTACCATTCTAAAGCTAAGGCTATGGACGACTCTGAAAAAGGGGGAAAGAATATGAAGGAATTGTTTCACAGATGGAATCAAATTAGCCTTGTTAACCGAATACTTGCCGGCATTATCGCAGGTATTTTCTTGGCTTTAGTAGTACCTGAGGGTGCAAAATGGGTTTCAATCTTCGGTTCTTTATTTGTAGGTGCATTAAAAGCAGTTGCACCGGTATTGGTCTTATTCTTAGTTATTGACGCCATCGCGAAACATCGAAGTGGAACCCAAACAAATATCAAATCAATTATTGGATTATATGCGATTGGTACATTCGTAGCCGGACTTGTCGCTGTTGTAGCAAGCTTTATCTTCCCGGTTAAACTGACACTCGTTACAGGTGCAGAAGACGTTGTTCCTCCTAGTGGGATTTTAGAGGTACTCCAAACATTACTATTTAATGTTGTGGACAACCCAATTAACGCACTAATAAATGCAAACTATATCGGAATTCTTGCTTGGGCAATCGTTTTTGGTATTGCCTTAAAAAATGCAAATGAAACAACAAAGACTTTATTATCAAATGTTTCTGACGCAATCACGACAGTTGTAAAATGGATAATCAATCTAGCCCCGATCGGAATCATGGGCCTAGTGTTCGATGCATTTGTTACAAGTGGACTTTCAGCATTAATAGAATACGGTAAAATCCTCGCCCTTCTACTCGGCAGTATGTTTTTTATCGCATTAGTTGTAAATCCATTGATTGTTTATCTTTACATTCGCCAAAATCCATATCCACTCGTCTTTAAGTGTTTAAGAGAAAGTGGAATTACAGCCTTCTTTACACGTAGCTCAGCTGCCAATATTCCAGTAAACATGAATCTTTGTGAAAAACTCGGATTAGATAAAGATACTTATTCCGTATCTATCCCATTAGGTGGTACCGTTAACATGGCAGGTGCTGCGGTAACAATCTCTGTCCTAACACTTGCCGCGGTTCACACTCTTGGCATTGAAGTAGATTTTGCAACAGCACTCATTCTTAGTGTTCTTACGGCAATTTCAGCTGCAGGTGCATCAGGTGTTGCTGGTGGGTCCCTTTTACTTATTCCATTAGCTGCAAGCTTATTCGGAATATCAAACGATGTTGCGATGCAAGTCGTTGGTGTTGGTTTCATCATCGGTGTCCTACAAGACTCTTGTGAAACTGCCCTGAACTCATCATCCGACGTTCTATTCACAGCAACTGCTGAATACGCAAAAAAGCGTAAAGAAAAGAAAGCGACTGTGATTAAATCGGCTTAAACTTAATTATCAAATAATCGAGACCATCCATTTATTTGGGTGGTTTTTTTATTCACCTTTTCGAAAATACAGCCCAAATTAAAAATCAAATTGAACGAATGGCACCAATGAATTTCTCAAATGAAATTGTGGGTCAAGGTTAATTTCGTTGAGCTTTTGTAAAAATTCAATTGAATTTGGAACAAAAGGACCTTTATTAAGCATAATACAATCTGCCCTCAAACCGGCATGTGCATCTGTTAATTCCGTTATTGATGGGATATTCTTTTTATTCATATTTTCTAAGACTCCTGTTGCCCATATGACTGGAATATGTGCGGCATTACAGATTTCTAGAATTCCTTCTTGGGCACTTAAAAACTGCTCCAATCCAATTTCGATTACTAAATCCCCTCTTGCGATCATGACTCCGAACAAATTGTCATTTAATCCTTCCATAATTATTTTAGATAAAGATAATAAGGCATTTTTTGTTTCTATTTTTGCAACGATTCCTTTTTTTTCATCTGTTAGAAGTTCTATCTGCTGCTTTACAATTTGGATATCTTTTGGATGGTTAATAAATGAGATTCCGACTATATCAATATCTTTGTACATTGATTTTAAAATGGATAAATCTGATTTTGAAACGGCTGGAACATTCAGATGGACAAGAGAGTCTGGAAAGTTTATTCCATTTTCCGGGGATATTATTTCTTCCAATCTTCTTGTTAATATAATTTTCAATTCAATATATGTTCCAGTAATCGATGAGACCTTGGCAAAGATTTTCCCGTCATCAATATACACCCTATCTCCTATGCGAACATTCCGCACTGCTTTCGGAAGGGTAATTCCGACAGATGCTGGTTCTGATCCCTTTTTCGGATGGCCAACAAATTGATCGTCTTTATAAATTCGTAAAACATCATTTTTCTTTATTTTTATAACATTTTCTTTCATGCCTTTTTTTATTTTACTAGATATAATTGGCCCAATTCGAATTTTGGGTCCCGGCAGATCAATATAAATTTTGCATTCAGAAGCTTTTCCAGCACCACTTCCTTGATACTTCGCTTCAGTCATTTTTAATGTTTGAATCATCTTTTTCCAAACCATTAAATCGTCATGAGCACAGTTAATTCTCGCAATTGTCATGCCGGCTTTCAACAGATCATTAAAAACTTCAGGCGTTTTAAGCATGGAACTATCCAGGGTTACCATAATTTGTTGTTTGGTATTTGGTGCTTTTCCAAACAATTTATCTTTACGTTCTTCTTTTAATGTTTTCGCGGCGTTTACTTCAATATATTCCTTATTTGAATGTGGGATAGAATCTTCTTTTGAAAGGTGTTGAATGATTTTATTTAAGGAATACATGATATGGGGACTACTGTTAGAAAGTGGCAAAAATCCTTCTTCGAGTAAAACACGATTGATATTTGGTTGAAGCATTCTATTCAATATAAAAAAAGCTCTTAAATTAGTTTTACTAAGATTTGTGGAATCGACATAATTGTTTTGGGTATGTTGAAAAATGGTTGTTTGAACATCGCCCCTGAGTTTTTTTAAATATTCTTTTAGCTTCTCTTGATTCATTTCCGCCACATTCCTTTCAAGGAATTTCAAAAGTTAAACTTTATGTAACATTTTCAAACCATTAAATTTTGTAATGCATTTACATTATTCATTTATATTCAAACTTTGTATTATGTTGAAAAGTTAAATAAAAAAGCCCCAAATCCCTTATAAAAAAAGAGATTTGAAGCTTTTTAGTTGATGATTCCGAGAGGGCTCGAACCTCCGACCCCTACCCTGTCAAGGTAGTGCTCTCCCAGCTGAGCTACGGAATCAATATGTATGAATAATTCATAATATACATCGCTTTTAAAGGTTTGTCAATCAAATTTTAGTGTAAAACCATACCTAAGAAAAACACGTATAATAAGTATTTAGAATGATATGGATTTTTTCTGTGCTTTCCTTTTTTAAAACTGTATAATTAAGGATGTAAATTGTTTATTGGAGGATTAATAAGACGATGGTTAATAAAGGCACAGTTAGGGAAATGACTATACATAGTAAGATTTTAAACGAAGAACTTGAACTAATTGTTTATCTACCAGCTGCCTTCACTCCCCTATTTAAATACAATGTTCTCATCGCTCAGGACGGACGAGATTATTTTAATCTTGGCAGGGTTGCACGAGTTGCAGATCAGCTTTTAGAAACTGGTGAAATTAGCAATACCATTATTGTTGGGGTTCCTTATAAAAGCGTTGCGGACCGCCGTAGGAAGTATCACCCCGATGGTGAGCAACACCATTTATATAAGCGCTTTTTAGGGGAAGAACTGGTACCATTCCTTGATCAAGAGTTTCCAACTTATCAAATGGGCCAAGGTCGAGCACTAATTGGGGATTCACTAGCAGCGACTATATCACTTTTAACAGCACTTGAATACCCTCATACATTTGGAAAGGTGATCATGCAATCACCTCTTGTAAATCAGCATGTTCTTCAGAAGGTTGAACATTTTGGAGAGCCACACCTCCTTGATTTGTATCATGTCATTGGAACAGGTGAAACCGAAGTGAAAACGACAAAAGGTGATATCGAAGATTTTTTAACACCTAACCGTCAGTTGCATGACATCATTGTGGACAAGGGTTATCCCTATTTTTATGAGGAATTTAATGGCAACCATACATGGAAGTTTTGGCAGCCTGATTTACCAAGGGCCCTTTCAAAAATGTTGTTATAACTTTATTCAGTAGAAGTCTTCAACTTTTCTAAATATAGTTAAAGCCTCCGGCGGATGCCACGATTTTTCAATGGAAATTTTTCGAGCAGTAAGATCGAAGACTAAAAACGCCACATCCTGTGGCAACGTCTTCATGACCCACTTCATGTGGGCCTAAAAATCGGGCGCAAATACGCCAAAGCGTATTTGATTCTGTTTTAAGTATTCTATCATTTTCAGATATTTGATATAATTGTGTTATTATCTTCGTAAAACATCATTTGGTTCACGTTTTGAATTTATTAAACCATTAGGAGGGCAATAAAATGAAATATGGCATTGTTATCTTCCCGTCCAAAAAACTTCAAGACACGGCTAATTCTTATCGCAAACGCTATGACCCACATTATGCATTAATTACACCACATATCACGGTTAAGAATGCATTTGAAGCATCCGATGATGAAATTGTGGATATTACAAGGGAATTAGATGCGGTTTCCAAGCAGGTCGAACCATTTCAATTAAAGGTCTTAAAAGTTAGCTCCTTTTCACCTGTTAATAATGTAATTTACTTGAAAGTCGATCCTAATGAAGAATTACAAAAATTACATAATGCACTTCACTCTGGTTATTTTGAAGGAGAATCCGAGTATGCGTTTGTTCCCCATATTACAATTGGGCAAAAGCTATCCAGTGATGAGCATTCAGATGTATATGGTCAATTACGTATGTTAAAAATGGACCACGAGGAGCAAATTGACCGAATCCATCTCCTGTATCAGCTAGAAAACGGTTCATGGACCGTTTATGAGACATTTCGTTTAGGAAAGGAAAATTAAACACAGTATGGAAGCAAGAATTGTAACAACCAACAAAGAACTAGACGATGCCTACACAATTAGAAAAGTAGTTTTCGTTGAAGAACAGAATGTACCCCTTGAAGAAGAGATTGATCAATATGAAGATGAAGCTACACATGTTGTCCTTTATGATCACAATGAACCTGTAGGAGCTGGACGTTTCCGAGTGCTAGATGAATACGGTAAAGTGGAACGTATTTGTGTCCTCGCTTCACACCGTAAAAAAGGAGCTGGAAATGTCATTATGCATAAGATGGAGGACATTGCGAAAGAGCAAGGCATTTCAAAATTAAAGCTCAATGCTCAAACACAAGCAGAAAATTTTTATAAAAAACTAGGATATGAAACCGTATCGGGTCTTTTTATGGATGCTGGTATCCCTCATGTCACGATGATTAAGGAATTATAGGATGCCAATATGGCATCCTTTTTTCATGGATAAAAAAGGGAGAACCTGTTCATTCTACAATGATAAAGGGGTGAGATTGTTGGAGTTTTTTAAAATTGTATTTGATTTAGTGATTGGTCTTTTTGGGTTACAAATTCTTACAAAAATACTTGAAAAAAACACAAATAACCCAAATTACTGCTTTTGATTTTATCTCCGTATTGGTACTTGGTGAATTGGTTGGGAATGCAGTTTTCGACCAAAATATTGAGATCTTCCAAATTCTATTTGCCATACTTATTTGGGGGGTATTAATTTATGTGATTGAATTGATCACACAAAAAATTCGAAGGAGATGGCTCAATCAGTGTCTTAAAAATATCATCATATGAACCACCAACACGTCAAGACTATAATACGGCAGAACAAAAGGTGCGACTCCCTATTATAATAGTAAGTGATGGTGTGTTAATCCAAGAAAATTTAAAGGAAAGTGGTTTTTCTGAAAGTTGGTTACAATCGGAATTGAAAAGCCAAGGGGTAGCTAATTATAACGATTTACTTTATGCAGAATGGCGTGAAGAGGAAGGCTTGTACGTTCAGGAATTTTAGCCTTCCCATTTTAAATGGACTTGTTAAAGAGCAAACCCTCGCCAGTATATTGTGCACGGATGTTCTCAATGTATTGGCTTTGCTTTTTCGTCATCGTTTTATGTTCAATTTCATGTAAATCATAGGAACGTTGATTAAAGTTCAATGAAGTTGGATTCACCTGATGGAGTTTTATTTGGGTTGTTTTATAGTTCGTAGTGCGGTGTACATATTGATTATATTGATCATTGTTGATTGGTAAGATATAACCCATGTTTTTCCCTCCCTGTTTTTAAAAATATGCATTGTTTTGTTTTGTTATTAATAAAATTCGAAACATTCCTTGTTTATGTAGGGGTACATATAGAAAAAGGTCTGACTATTTCGCCAGACCCCTATCCTTACTTTTTGTTAATCATTTTTGAAATGGTGTTAAAATCCATTTTTTCTTTACCGTTAACAATGCTGTTTACAATTTTATCTTCCATTTGTTTGTTTACTGGCTTTCCTGCAATTTTAGAAACCTTTTTAATTACATTGCGAACTGTATTTTCATCCTTAAAATTTGCGTTTTGCAAAGAGTTTGCTAACTGGAGTACCTCCTGCATATTTACGCCTGTTTTCTTTTCGATATTCTTAAAAAAGTTATTATCCATTTCGAAGCCTCCTTACATTGTGTTATATCGTATGACCCCCGACTAAAAGTGGTGCGAAGGTTGGGGAAAAAACTATGTCATTTTATTAAATGTAGAAAGTACGAGCCGATTGACTCGTACTTCTGTTTGGGGAAATGTTGTGATTAGTAAGCGAAAGAAGTACCTACAATAATTAATAGGATGAATAATACGACGATCAAAACAAATGTTGATCCACCGCCGTAGCCCCCACCGTAACCATAGCCGCCATAGCCGCAACCACCGTATCCGAAGCCCATATTTAGCACCTCCTTATATAAAGAGTACATTATAAACTATGATTAGAAGGTGGATTTTGTGAGGACAGGTGCACAGGGCAAATGTGGAATTTAAAAAATATTTAATCCTCCATCTGCTTTTCAAACTCCAATTGTTTCTTTGAAAACCATTGGTCTAACTTTTCCATTTTAGGTTCAAGACTTTTTTCTAATCCTTGAGCCTGTGTATCTAACTGGTTTATTCCCTTTTCGTTTTCTAAAGCCCGTTTATCAAGCTTTCCCATTTGTGCTTCAAGCTCTTTTTCAAATTTCCCGGCCTGTGTATCCAATTGGTTTAATCCCTTTTCATTTTCTGCAGCCCATTTATCAAGCTTTCCTATTGCTTCATCATGGTCTTTATAATAGTCAGTAACAAAGCGTTCAATTTCGGTCTCAAATTTTTTGCTCAATGTGACTACACCTCCAATTACACTATAAAATGATAAAAACAGGCTTCTTGAGCCTGTTTTAAATGCCTATTTTATCGAATTCTCTGCATTGATATATCCAGCACCATACGTATTGTAATCGATGCCTTTCCATGTATCTGCTCCTTTTAGTAAATCCTTTTTAATATCATCTGGGGTATAAGGTTTATTCAGATTCTTTTTATTTTCAATCATTAACGCCACTACACCAGCACAAAATGGTGTTGCCATAGATGTCCCAGATAAGGTGATATAGTTTCCATCGACACGGCTTGCTTTTTGGAACTTATCAAGATAGGAATTGGGAGAACGTAATGAAATGATATTCACACCCGGAGCTACAATATCTGGTTTTGGAACATTATAGATCGTCGGGCCTCTACTTGAAAATTCGGCGATTGTGTCATCCTTGCGATCATCAAGCGTATTTTTATCATCAAGTGCACCAACAGTTATTACTTTATTGCTTATACCTGGACTCGCAATCGTAGTCGGATCATCACCCTCATTTCCCGCAGCGACACAAACGACAATTCCACTGTCCCATGCTTTTTCCACGACTTGAACCATCGGGTCAGCATCTTCATTGCTTAATCGTTGAGCTGTTACGCCAAGTGACATGGAGATAATATCAATTCTAGGATTGGTCGAATCCTGGTTGTTTAGGATACACCATTCTACACCTTTCATTACATTATCTAATGATCCTGAGCCAAGTTTGTCCAATACTTTTACACCAACAACGTTTGCATTTGGTGCAGGTGCCTTATATTTCCCACCAGAAGCCTCTCCATTTCCCGCTGCATCACCTGCACAATGGGTCCCATGTCCATTGTCATCATAAGGTTCAACATGCCCCCTCACTATATCTTGGAAATCTATTATTCTACCTTCCAAATCTTGGTGTGGATAAATTCCAGTATCGATGACCGCTATTGTTACGCCTTCACCTGTAAGTTCTGTTTCATTTCGAACAACATGATCAGCCCTACCCGCAGGAGTCGCAACATTTAATAATGCTTTTACTTCCGAATTTAAATAGACTCGTTTTACATTTGTACATGTTTGCAAAAGTTCCTCTAAACCAGCCGCTGTAACAGTTGCTGAACAGCTCGGAATGGTTTTAAATTCATATTTAACCTTACAACGCATATGACGGTTTAAAACCTCTTTAACGTTGTCTGCATTTGTTTTACCATCTTGATATTCTATAATAACCTCAAATTTTCTAGTCTTTTTAATAATTCCTTCAAGACCTTTGTGTAAAAAACAAGGTGTCCATTTAAACGGTCGATATAAGTTAACCAGATTTTTTCTAAGATTTTTGTCCATCTTTGAGCCATAATTTCTTGTAAATTGGACCATTGAAAATCCAAACATCTCTCTCACCTCCTATATATACATAGAATAAAATATGATATATGAGAGTGAGTTGGAGCGGTGTTTGTCCGAGGTGAAGTGCCTTTTTTCTATAATAAAAACCTCTCATCAATAACCAAACATTGATGAGAGGTTTACTTTTTTTACTTAACCTTCTTACACCCACAGCCACCAGACTTTTTCTTAACAGGTTTATTTTTATTAGAGGAAGAAAAAACCTTAATGCTATCTGAAGAATTTTTTTTCGTATTGTTATCCATTTTAATTCCTCCATAGATTGGTATAGTGTTAGTATATGTCCCTTTATCGCATATTGTTTTCCACGTTCTGCCTATTTTTTATTTCTTTCATGAATAAGATTGCTAAAAAACCACCCATCTTTCATGATCTCTGATTCATTGTTCAGACGTGTTTTCTGGATTTTATTAATTGGTTCACCCACATTCTTTTCTGCTGCTTCGCGGACATTAGATGAAACAAACTGTTGTTTTAGTAACTCATTTTCAGAACTTAATTGGTTGATTTGTTCCCTTAAGTTTTGATTTTCCAATAGTAATTTTTCCTTATGATTGGATTTGTATTTTGTTAGTTCTGACTGTAAATGGATAATTTTTTGTTGTAAAAAAACTGGATTACTAGAATTTCGATTCAATTTTTATCCCTCCTCATGTCTTTCCTTTACCTAATGTAAAGTATTGATTCTCCATATCATATGAACAAAATTCCGCTATTGTCACAGCACACTTGACTACCTAAAACATACTATACAGTAGCCCCAATACCCAAAGGGTGATTACAACAAAAAGGAGGAACACACAAGTGAGTTCAATGCATCATAGAGACAAAGAACAAGTTTGTATACTGACCAGAAAAATATATGACTGGATCACTCGCCAGATTGACGTAAATCTTTCATTCACAAAGAAACTACCTGTAAAGTTCAAATGTGATGGTCATACAGAGCGCACACTAGAGGAACTTTGTAATGAACTAGAACATTTTGACCATGTAACAGTTAATTGCTTCCTAAGTGATGCCAAGGGTAATCCGGTTGAAACTGGCTTCCAAAATGAAAACCAAGTGACTGTTCAAGAAATCGGGCAACGCCATCCAGTTACTGTAACATTACCTAATGGTGACCAAGTAACTCTGCAAAGGGTAAAAGTTCTAATTAGAGGCTTTATAACAGTAGAAATCCTAGATGAAATGGATCATGTGATATGTAAGACAAAAACTCCAATTCCATTCGTAACGACTCAAACATTCTTATTATGTGCTCCTGAAGGAACAGACTTAAATGTTCATGTTTCATTAGCTGAATGCGATGCAACATTAATTTGTGAGAAAGATATCCAACAGCTAGATATCAACCTTACTCTCTGCCTAGAAGTTCAAAGTGAAGCTGATGTGAAGTTAGAAATTGAAGCCAAACACTGCCAACCACGTGAAGAAATCTTAGAAGAAGTCGTGTTATGTCCAACAGAAAAATTCCCACCACAATGTCCAGAAGTTTTTCCTGCTCATCACTAAGAAGCACTGGTTAAACTAGACTGTTGAATCATCAACAGTCTAGTTTATTTTTGTTAGGTCCAAAAACACAAATCCAACATTTCTTACATACCCTGTAATGGAGAGGAGGGATACCATTGAAACCAAAACAACAGCAAGGCCATCATGAAGACAGTATCCAACTCAAGCAACGTATTATTCATTATCAATCCGAAATTGTATCCTACGAACACAAACTGAAATCCTTTCAAGCAAGAATTGAAAAAGAAAAAGTTCGGAATCAATATTTACAAGAAAAATTATATGCAATTGAGGACCAACAAATTGAAACATTTCAGAAGGAAATATATAAATTAAAGGAAAAGCTCACGCAGCTTGAGGTTGAGCTTGAGGAGGAAAAATTACGCTCATCACAACTCCAACAAAAAGTTGTTTTATCTAAACATCTAGCCGAGGCACCAAAGGAAAAACCAGTTGAAGCATTAGCGAGCATTCAAGCCCATTTTGCTTATTCTACCCTCTTACCAGCAACGGAGGATGATGTTATTACCATCATAGGTGATTTCATAATTAAAAATACAGGAACAAAAGCCTTACATGATATGATCGTTTGCATCAAACTAACTCCTAAAGACGTCGGTACTTTAAGTGGAAAAATCGTAACAAAAAAATCACAAAGCTTTATTGATTCCGATATTGATTGGGTCTTTTTAAATGATAACTGGAAAGAAAAAATTAAGGAGAATGGAGAATATTGGATTAAATATGTAGATCCAAACCCGCTCCTACCAAACGATACCATCATCTTCCCTCAGTTTGATATTAGTCTACCGAAAAATGAAGACAGCCATTCGGTCGTAGTTGATGGGTTTGTATATAGTCAGGAGTTACCAATGGGGACCTTTTCCATTAATAAAATTATTGTAAACTATTAGAAACTAATCGCATTGAAGAACCGTTTGCTTTGTAAATGAGACTGAAGAGTCCTTCACAACCCTGATGAAGGACTTTTTACTAGTTTCATAGACTCAAAAAATCCTTCATACCCTTGATGAAGGACTTTTTGCTTATTTCAAAGCTAAAAAATATTCTTCATAAACCAACTGCCATTTAGGTGTTTGAATGAAGTGGTCGGTAGCGTGATTTGATAAAGTCCCGAATTAATTTGTGAAGAACTATATCTCGACGACATACTAAATAATCAACAACCTGCTTTTTCTCCTCTTCTGTAATTCCCCAGTCTTCTGGTGTGTAGTCAGCAATTTCGTTTAATAGATGGATTGGGATCGATTGAATGATGGCTAATTGGTCGTAAAAATCTTTCTCATCTTCTATGAAGCTTGCAATTAATTCATGTGTCGCACTTTTCATGAGCTTTCTACAGTAGGTTGAGAGATTTCTACTATCCCAAGCATATGAGCCAAACAAGTCAGCATGATCGATAATATAAAGTTCGTGATTCCCTTCGACCACTTTTTTAAAAAGTACGTTTTTTTTCGTCCGATCTAGATTATACAGCCAGTAATCCATAATAATGATTCCCGCAAGCTGCTTGCGATTGATGACATTTGGTGTAGTTAATTCGTGAGCGTTTTGACAGTTTGGGATATACTCAGTTGCGAACTGTGTATTATTCACTTTCACAAGCTCCCCATCAGTCAATTCTTTAATGTAGTTTTGCGGGATTTGTACCAAGCGGCTTGGTGGAATTGGAAGTTGGAGATAGCGTGCAATGGAATAGCCAAACCATTCATTAAACAATACCTTTTCTTGGCCTTCCTTTAAAAATTTCACTATATACTGTTTACCATTATCGAATGAAAAGAGATGAGCGTTATTTGATTTTCCTTCGAATAATTGATGATACTTAGTTGGTTGGATGCCCTTCACCCCCTGTCAACTCTTGAAGTAATCTGACATAGCTTTCTGCACATTTTTCAAGTGAAAAGTTTGATACTACCCGATCTCTAGCATTAGCCGATAATGTTTGATAATACTCTGGGGAATCGACAGTTTGGTAGATTTTTTTCGTTGCATCTTGTGCATTTTCCTCAATATATAACAATCCATTCTTTCCATCCTCGACAATCTCCGGAATGGATGAGATACCAGGAGCGACAACCGGTACCCCGCAAGCCATTGATTCAATAAAGGTATTTCCAAAGGACTCCCCCTTTGTCGTTGCTATCGTGCATCCGCCTGACTGGCGAACCTTCGAGTACATATGGGGCATTTCTTGATAAGCAACCACCGGATACCATTTGACGGTATCGGTTAAGCCGTGCTCTTTCCAATAGATTTCAAATTCCTCTCTTTGCACACTACTTGCTCCACCGATGATCCAAATTTCAATATCATCTCGTTCACTTTTAATTCGATGGGCAATTTCCATTAATAGCTTCCAGTTTTTCCGCCCATCTAATCTACCAATATAGGCCACTACCTTTTTCCCTTTAGGAATGATGGGATCCTTGTTTAAGTGGGTTTCTTCGGGCTGAAGAGGTTTGAAAAATTCTGTGTCAATTCCGTTATAAATCACCTCATAAGGTGCATTTGAATCGATTAGAATAGATGCAAGTCGCTTTTGGTGATGAGAGGGTACAATAATACGGTCAGGCGTGAACTCGTCAAAATCAGGAAGATGGCGAGTAAGCTTAAGTATTTCCGGGGTCCGAGCCTCTAAGATAAGAGGCCCTTTGTAGTTGGCCTTTCGAATCCATTTATAGCCCTTTTTCGTATCACAAATAATTATCACGTCATACTTGTTTTTTTGAATAATATCCACAATTTCTTTCTTATCATTTGTTAGATAGACTGTTGCGACATCCTCCATGATATGCATGCCACCAAGATCTTTCACATACATAAAGTCTGTTTCGATTCCATATTTTTTGAAATATACGGCTCGATTTCTCCAGCCCGCGTTCACACCTCCAACTGTCAATAAGCGCCATATCACTAAAACCTTCAACAATTATCCTCCTTTAAGCAAGAACTTCAACGCAAAGTAAAGTTACTTTTTCCTTTTCTGTTTTAAAGAAGAGTAAACTCTTGCATTTTCCTTTACATTCTTCGTTTTTCCATAGATGTATTCTCGTTCAAGCTCTTTGGCTTTTGCCTTTACATTTTCAATGTCCATCCCTCGTGCAGTCAAGGCTTTAATCCATTGCTCTTTATGAACCTTCCTAACGAGGTCATCAATTTTTGAATCCCATTCATTTTTTTCAGTTAACAATACCTTTTCTTCTTTATTCAATTTTTTTAACTTTACATCCTTTTGCGCAAAGTATCTTTCGTGTAGTGCGGTTGCGTATTTTTCCATGTCCATATACTTCTTCCATTCTTCGAACAGCTGTGGAGCCATTTCTTTAACATGCTCTAAAAACATTTCTTTATATTGATTTCCAAGGCTATTAATTAGTTTTCGAGGGTATGGGTAGACACGATTTCTCCATACCGTAGTACCTACATCAAGAACCTTTAAATTTCCATCATCCTGTACAAAAATATGGCGTTTATGGTGGTCGATCCTTTCAAGACCAATTTCCTTATATGTGGTTAAAAGATGTATTAGCTTTTCCGATAAGTGTTTTGTTAATGGCTGGGATTGGAGATATTCACGTAAATCAATTCCGTAAACCATTTCCATCGCAATATATTTAGGTCCACTACAGAAGACCTTTGGGAAAAGACTTGTTTTTTGACCGAGATTTAACGCATAAAGCTCACGTGCACAAACGTCTTCTTCGCCATATACCTTCACACAAACATCATCATTCACTTGGAATACGGCTCCATGTACGCCTTTTCCGATCATTTTAAGTGATGAATTATTATTTACAACTGTAACTTCTGCACCCTCATTTGCTTGAACAGAGATATTTTTTAAAATTTTTTTTACTTCCTTACAATCTACATTCACTTGTTTATTCAATTCAAGTCCACCTCACAACGTTTCCATTTGTTTTTTTATTAGAAATAGAGATTACATATTTTTTCATGTATAAGACTATCAATATATAGTATTCCTGGGATATTATCTTGTGTGGGACAAATGATTAGAAAATCCAAATTTTATGTATTCTTTAAAGAAAAAGGCTGCTATACTTTAAAAAGCAAGCAGTCCTTTCGTTCAATAATTATAATTCTCATAAAGCGGATCGTCAGGATTTATTGCGGAAAGTTCTTCTGTGGGTTCTTCTTCTGTAGCATTCTGTATGATATCAATAGTTGGTTCCACTTCTGGTTTTGAGCTAAAACTAAATTGAACATTGATGGAGAGACTTTCTAATACACTATCCATTTCGTCCTTTACGATTATCCGGATTTCATTATATTTTTTTGACTTTTCTTTGTCCCTCTTCCCCATTCTTCTCACCTCTTTATCGTTCTTATTTTCTAATTTATGGTAAATGTCCACAATCTGCATGGACAGAAATGGATTAAAAAAGAAAATGTGTATTTTACCTACAAGACTATCTTAGTAGTTTCAAAACACAGGTTTCAATTATTGATGCCAGCCCAGCAATCGCAAATATAAGAATAAGAGGTTCTGATAATGGTAAATATAGTTCATATAATGTAAAAAGAATAGCAGTTGACCAAATTCCTGTACACCAATAACAGCTTAACAGCTCTCCAATCCATCTTCTAAGTCCAGTCCCTTTAAGCTGAATAAATTCTTCAACTGTCCCATCTGGGAGCTCTTCTTCAATTACCTTATGAAATGGTCTGCGAATAAACTCCGTGATTTTATCAAACACCAACAATCTTGTAAGACGAAAACTTGCTAACCCGAGCAGAATAAATTCAAAAACAGACAAATAACCTCCTCCTCTCTGGCCAAAACACCCGCACACAATATATTTAGGTTGGTTAGGGCTTTTCAAATGTCTATATAAATAAAATATGGTCATCTTTACGAATACATGATGACCATTTTTATGCATGCGGCTTACAAAAAATTACCTATGTTTTTCCTATTCCTTGGTAACTAAAACCCACCAACGCAAGTTCATCCTTGTTCAGTATGTTTCTCCCATCAAAAACGTATGGCTGCTTGACTACCTCTCTTACCTTTTTCCAATCCACTTGCTTATACTCCTCCCAATCTGTACAAATTAATACAGCATCTACTTCTCTTACAGTGTCTATGACATCCGTGAATTGTTCAACCTCTTTCACTGAAGTAGTAACAACAGGATCATGAACTCTTACAGTGCATTCAGCTTTCAAAAGGTACTCAATGATTCTTAAGCTTGGCGATTCTCTCGTATCATCTGTACCTGACTTAAACGCCATTCCTAATACAGCAATTGTTTTATTTTTTAATCCCCCTAATGTTCTTTTAACTCTTTCTACAAAATAAAGTGGTTTTGATTCGTTGACAGAGACTACCTGTTCCAAGATAGATAAATTCACACCATAATCCTTTGATGTTGATAATAAAGCATTTACATCTTTTGGAAAGCATGAGCCCCCATAACCAATGCCAGCTTTCAAAAAATAAGGTCCAATCCGGTGATCTAATCCCATCCCCATAGAAATTTCATCTATATCTATTTTCATAGAATCGCAAAGTTCTGAAAGTTGGGTAATAAAGGAGATTTTAAGGGCAAGAAAGGAATTTGAGGCATACTTTATTAATTCAGCAGTTTCCGGGGTTGTTACAATTATTGGGGCTGTCACATTTGCATAAAGCTCACACATCATTTTCGCTGCTTCCAGATTTAAGCTTCCGATTACGATACGATCGGGATTTATTGCATCAGATAGGGCATTCCCTTCCCTTAAAAATTCCGGATTAGAAACTACATCAAACGGGATATTATCTCTATTGTTTTCCATAATTATATTTGATACCATTCTAGCTGTTCCAACTGGGACAGTACTTTTATTCACAATAATTTTATAATTATTGATGTATCTTCCAATCATCATTGATACTTCTCTAACAAATTGCAAATCTGCTTTGCCATCCTCTTTTTCCGGAGTACCAACACAAATAAAGATTATATCGCTTTTCTGAATGGCATCCATTGCTTCTGTTGTAAACGATATATTCCCCCTATTTAAATGAGTAATTAACAACTCATCCAAGCCTTTTTCATAAAAATATAGTTTGCCCTCATTCAAGGAGTTTATTTTATTGTCATCAATATCTAAACCGATAACCTTGTGACCATTTTCACATAATACTAATCCGGTGGTAGTTCCAACATAACCTGTTCCGATAACTAGTGCATTCACCCCTAATCCCCCTTAGTGGTTTGTTTAATAACACTTCAATTTATTTATTACTAACTTATTCATTTGTATTTCCATAGTGTATTGTCCACCATAAAATAGGCATTGTTAACTACTCCACTAAGGCAGGGATATAATAAAAGTCTATTTGTTATCTGGTATTGGTACGGAACGTAAAACCAAGCGATTGCTTCGTTCTTTCATTAACTTATGTTTTATCAACTCCTAAACTAAGTGAAACTTCATCGGAATAAGCCGTTACACTTAATAAAAACCCATGACCAAATATAGGTGACCGAGGTATTTCCCATTTCGAATCCTCACTATTTAAAGAAGACCAAGTAAAAACTTTCCCGTTACGAAAGCCCCGTTTCTCACCAATATGATAGGGAATAACTGAAGAACGACCTTCCCGCAAAAGCCGTAAATAATCAGGAGAAAATCCTATATCAATTGTAAGAGGTAAAATGTCAGTTGGAATGTGCTCATATTTAATATTAATTTGCTTTTCATCCTTTTTAAGCGAAAAGCGTTTTTTCAATCCATATGCTGGACTTTCTTTTTGTTTATTAACAATTTCTACTTCCGCTTCATCTTTTCCTATTAATATTGAATGGGTTACATAGGCATCGTGTTCAAATTTCGCATCCGCGAGTGCACCAGGATGATTTATCGGAATATCCATATAATCATTTAGCTCTTCTAGCCAATTCCAATCATCTGACGGATTTCCGATTAAAAGTGCACTATTAATCTTATCAAAATAGAACATATAGATAATACGCCCACCAAAACGGGGTGTAATTACTGCAGCAAGATTATTATTACGTATGATAATCTCCTCATGCCCATCATCGTCAATATCCTTTAAATAGGCATAGATACTCTTATTTCCACTAGAAGCCTGTTCCCACCTCACCGCCTCCATTAGTACATATGCGGCTCGAGCATGACTAGCAAGAGTACATGCCCACGGTGCTGGTGTTCCAATTATATTCTCATCATTCTTACGATTTCCTATATCCGTGTGTATACTATTTGGGGCATCATGCCATGCTGTTTCATAAGCGCAGGCGAGTAAATGTTTTCTAGCCAAATCAAGTATTGGTGATTGATTATCACAATTGTGAACTAGGCATTGTAATTTTGACCATGTTTCTTTAAAGATCTTTTGATACGGTAGCCATTGAGCTGATGAAGCCCATCCCATGTAATCATTGCCTGCCCCAAATTCTTTTTCTAACTCTCGATATGTTCCTGTTCCAATTGGAATTGTTGGTTGAATAGTAATTGATTGTAGCCATTCATTTAGAAGAACTGATTTTACATTCACCTTCTTGGTAAGCCATGTGAGGAAACGTCGATATTGTTCGATAGCATCCTTATTCCAAGGTGGAATCCCAGCTACCTTCTCCATGTCATCACCATAGATTGCAATAATATCTCTTCCATCCTTTATAGCTTTAGAAAGATTTTGAATAAGAGCATTTAATCGTTGTTCATTTTGCTCGGAATCAATCAAAAGATTATATCGCATTTCACAGGACAGCGGGAGGCCTATTAAACCATTTCCGTCCTGTATTTGATATGCCTCAAACAATTCAGGGTGAAATGTATATTGTTTATCAAAGCTCTCTCTTTTAGCTTTTGGTAAAAACAAGCGATCATCGAGTAACGTATATTTAAACCCTCCGTTGTTAAGGTTCTTATCTGTGAGAGTTCTTGATAATTTTTCTGTATTCCATACTCGTTCCGGTATCCAAAATCCATTTACATCGGCTGAAAGCCAATTCTTAATAAGTCTAAGCTCCTCCTGTATTTGATGATAATTATGCTCCGAATCAAATAAAGTCATTATATTTTGTGCATAAGTAGAGCCGATAATCTCAACTAATCCTGACTCCTGCAATTCTGAAATCTCGTGAAGAAATAGTGGATCAAACCATGCACAAGCCTCAATCAGTGTACCACTAACATGGAGATGAAATGGAATTTCATATTCAGCATGTAAATCAAGTATTGCCCGTAAACCACTTGAAGCATCCGGTGGGCCAATAATTTCAGCTAACCCCGTCCGATTTTGATAGCCATTTGTAATCAAATATTGATTAGCATGGTGAACAATTGCTATCGGAACGTAAGAACTATCCAAGTGAATTCACCCCCTTAAGAAGATTTTCACATTCATTCAAAAATACATCTCTTATCTCCGAATTCCCTGAATGGAGCACACATAATTCATAGTGCAGGCTTTCAAAAAATGAACGAGCTCGATATAAAGATATCCGTTTAATAAACTCTGAGCGATAACCTTTGGAGGTATCATGAAGATAGGTTTCAATGAAACTATGAATAAATGATTTAAAAAATTGAAAATCACCTTTCTTTAAAAAGCCAAATACTTGTAATTGACAAGTTAAATAGGCTACATCCCAAGCAGGATCTCCACTAAAATGGTGATCAAAATCAATTGCAGTTACATGAGTGTTATCGACAAATATATTCTCCAAATGGAAATCACCGTGTAGCATTACGTATTTGCCAGTCCATGGATTGGGCGATGTAGATAGTAAACCGTCATGTAGAGTTTTTAATCTTTCTCCTTTTTCAGGTAGCAACATCGCAAGTTCTTGATAGAAAAACGTAATATCTGCTTCCGCTCTAGTTCGCTTAGTTTCACGTAATTCCGCTACAGGCATGGAATGTAGTTTCCTTAACCAGAAAGCGATGCGTGATGCGAGTTCGATGTAATTATCATCAGTATAAAGACATTCTTTAAGTGATTCCCCTGGTGCTTTTGTCATCAAGAGCAACATACAAGATTCAAAATAAGCAATGGGGCGGATAATCGTATATGATGATTCCATTCCCATCCCGTATTCCCATAGATATTGCAACACTCGAAAACTATCATTTCCTTTTTTATGATCAGAAAATCTTTTTCCAATTAAAGACTCTTCTACCTCTTTTCCTTCTTGGTTAAGATACGATAGCCTATACTCTACAATCCATTTTCGTAATTTCGGAATAGTAGAATTAAGAATTATTGATTGGACCTTTCTGTTTTCTTTTTCATAACACTTTTCATATGCAGAGGCTATGTGTTCAATTGAAGGAAGCAAGATCTGTTTATTATCTGACATTTTCTTACCCCTTTTCTAATATTCTTTTTATCGAATGTTGCTTAGTTCTTCATTTAAATAACAAAATAATTTACTACATATCTAGAAGTCTCGAATATAGTGACCTCGTTTCATTCGCAATATTTTCCCATGTTAGTGTGCTTACTTCTCTCGCCCCTTCTTCTCCTAATGTTTGTCTAAGTTGCGGGTTATTAAGTAGAGTAATAATAGCTTGAGCTAGTTCATTTGGTTGATTTGGTTCAACATATATAACATGCTTGACAACTTCACCAGCACCGGTGTTTGTAGAGATAATAGTCGGCAAACCTGAAGCCATAGCTTCTAGTACTGTAATACCGAACGGTTCTGATACTGACGGCAACACAAAAATAATTGCTTTTTCGTAACAATCAAGTACTTGATCTCCGTACACACTTCCTGTAAATTCGATGCGATCGTAAATCCTCCACCTCTTTGCCCTTCGCTTTAATCTTTTTAACAAATCTCCATCTCCTGCAATCATAAAGCGAATATCATCCCGTTCTGAAAGAAGTATTTGTGCCGCTTTCAAAAAATCATCAGGGCCTTTTTGCCCGGTTACCCTTCCCAAAAATAAAATGTATCCATCCGTCTTTTGATAATTACGTTTACTAATCTCCTGAAAAGACTTACTTTCAATTCCGTTATAGATAACTGATATTTTATTTGGATCTGCGTTATAGTCGAGAACAAGGCTCTGTTTTAACCTATTTGAAACAGTGATTGTATGCTTCACATTTTTTAAGGCTTCTTGTTCTATTGTTAATATTCCTGGGTTAACAGGCATTCCCGCTGCCCGATCATATTCAGTAGAATGAATTGTCCAAATGAGGGGAATATTGTAACGCTCAGCAAGTCGACTAGCCGCAAAAACCCCCATCCAATCATGTGCATGAATCAGGTCTATACCTTCTGGCTTAAAGTTTTCCTCAAGTTGAATCATAAATTTTTTTATTGTGTCCAAATCTGTTCCTTGATTATAAGCATTGGTCGAAATCGAATCACTCATTTGCAGATGGTGCATCGTCATTCCTTCTGGGATATCAAAGTTCTCTGTATTATATGCTGGTAGATAAAAATCGACTTTCACTCCGATATGAGTCAAGGCGTGTACAATTTTATAGCAATGGATACCCAATCCCCCAGAAAACTGTGGTGGATACTCCCAACTAATCATAGCAATCTTCAACTTATTACCTCCCTTTCTAATACCCTCTTAACATCACTTTCTACTTTTAAATAGAACTGGAATTACTATTATGGTATGAAATGTAAAGAAAATGTAAACGACCATTACCTACCTTTAATAAAAATGGCTAAATCACTAGTAATAAATCCAATATTGCTAATATTACTAGACTTATTACATTTAAATGGACGAATACCGCTTCACTTATTGTGGACTTTTCATAGAATGTCTTGAGTCTCCATTTCAACCTCTTATCAGAAGTTGAAGCAACAAAAAAATAAGGCGGTGTCATGATAAATGACTTTAGAGAAGGATATTTTACAAAAAGTAGATCAAATACGGGTAAGAAAGCCTGTATATCAACCTGTGATTGAAAATCCGACCTCCTTCACATTATTAGGGGTAGGTAAGCAGGGAGCAGTGTTCCGAATTGATGAGATGCGCTGTGTAAAATTGTATTTTGACAAGGAAAGCCCTGGGAAAGAACTATATTGTCTTCATTTAGGCGGGAATGCTGGTATTTGTCCGAAGGTCTATTTTTGGGATGACAATTATATTGTAATGGAATATATGGATTCCCCTTCACTCCAGGATTATTTACGTGAAAACCAACTGACAGAACAACTGACTAAACGCATTATTCAATTATTGGACACCTTTGAGGAGATTGGTTTTAACCGTTATGACCACGCAGCTCGCCACATTTACGTAACTCCCAAAGGTAAACTGAAGGTAATCGATGTGGTTCACGTTATAAAAGATCAGCCTGTCTGGCTAGCAGAAAAGCTGATTAGTGACATGGGAAAGGATGCACACCTCTTTCTTGAATTAGTAAAAAAATTGAGTCCCAAATGGTATAATCGCTGGATTCAAGATCCAGGCTTTGGACTACTTGAGGAAAAGATTCAGCGTAAAAGTTAATGTCAATAAGTTCCCCTAAATGACATTATCCCCTCTTTAGTTGGACATGTGAACCTAGTGGTCTAATCCAGCACTAAGAGGGGATTCTTTTATATTACTCTTTAACACTGTCCATCCAGTTCTGAAAAAATTCGAAATCTTGTAAGCGCTCTCGAGATACAACAAGGTAATCAATTAAGGCCTCCTTCTCATTCTCAGACACCTCCCAGTCCTCTGGGATAGAATGGACAATGCCCTGAATACTAATAAGGGGAAGTTCGTTAATCCTTTTTATATATGTGAAGATTCCTTCATCTTTTTGCAAAAATAACATGTAGATTTTATGAGCTTTTCTCCAACTGCTACTCATAATCGGAAGCTCTTTAAATGTATCAACTGTCCACCTAGCCTTATTAAAGCAGTGACCATGATCAATTATATAAAATTGATAATCACTTTGATTTATTCGTTTTAACAGCAGGTTCTTCCGATTCCGATCGACATTACCCAGCCAATAATCAAATGCAATAACACCAGCTAATTGTTCATAGTTAATAATTTTAATTTTCTCATCAAGTTCCACATTCTTAGGGAGATATACAGTATCCTCTAGAAATAAGCTGGCGTATTGAGTTCCCGAACTAAAGTTAGAAGATAAGCATTGGTTTCTATCAATGAATTCTTGTGATATATATACCGTTCGGAAAGGAATCACTGGGAGTTTAAGCAATTTTGCTAGCTTTCCAGCAACATACTCATTGACTAATGTCCTAGTTCCTGTAGGATTATTTTTAAATTTTACTACATAATCATTTCCATCATCAAAGCGAATCAAGTGTGGGGAAGAATGCCCTTTAGGCATCTTATATAGAGAATGAATTGGTTTAATATAATGGGTCATGCTGATTCACTCTAGTCCCTGATCATACTTGGTAAACTCAGGTTGGAGACGCCATTCCTCAAAAAGAGACTTATCGACTTCAAATACTAATTGTAAAAACATTGGAGCTTTTTCTCCGAGGCCTTTAATGATTTTCTTTGGAAAGGATGGTTTTGAGATAAGATTCTTTTTTAATTTCATTACCTTGAGCGTGCCATCAGGCAGTATAATAATGTCCTCTAGTGCATGATTGGTCATAAATCCTTCTTCGTTAATCATCCTCAGTAGCTGAATCAACTTTTCCGTTAGCTCCCGAGTTATTCCATGGAGCTCAACATGTTTACGAGCGTTCGTATCCCCAATATTTTCTGTAACAAGAAATTTCTCACCCCATCCATACACCTCAGGACTAATCCCTTTATCTGCTCCAAGTCTTAAATTCGTGTATTCCTTCTCGGCATAGCCTTCCTTTGTAAATATTTTAATACAACGTTTTGTGTCAAGTTGAAAGACAGCATATTTATTATGTCTAAAAAGCAATGGTAAATCGGTAGGATTATCAACCTCTACCAATTCATCTTCTTCTGTATCAATTCGAAGCAGACGAATCTTTTGAAATTCTTTTATTAGACCCTCCTCCCTCAGCTTCTTCTTCTCATTTTTAATCTGATCTAACATCAAATTCACTCCCTTTTTCAACTTAATACATAATAAGCGAAATAAAAAAAAGAGAAACGGCTCTTGTCCGTTCACACTATTTTTAATCGAATTTAAGTAGAGAAAGGGGCAATTTTGTAGAGAAGCATAAGTCGTTAAATTATACACCCTTACAAGAACTACAACATTCTACTAAACGACAGGATGATACTAAACACCAATAAATTAGCCTTTTTTTATAAAAATAGTCTCCTCCCCCTTCCTCCTGGCTCTTTTGTGAATAATATATTGTTAATTCTTCTAGAAAGGGAGGGAAACACACATGGATGGAAACTTGCCACATTTCCTAATAATTGGTGCTATGAAATGCGGAACATCATCATTATATAGAAATCTAGTGAATCATCCCCAGGTTATTTCTGCTTCAAAAAAAGAAGTTCATTTTTTTGATAAAAAATTTGATCGGGGATTAGATTGGTATTTAAATCATTTTCCTCTACTATTGGAAAATACGAATGAGAATAGGCAAGATCTTATTACGGGAGAAGCAAGTCCAAAATATTTAGTTCATCCTGATGCACCAAAAAGAGCTTACGAAACATTACCAAACGCGAAGCTAATTGTTTTATTGAGAAACCCAGTAGATCGTGCATATTCTCATTACCATCATATGGCAAGAAATAGGAACGAGTTGTTGTCATTTGAAGAAGCAATAATGAAGGAAGCAGGGCAACTAAACCAACAAATGGAAAAAGTTTTAGACAATTACAAAACAATCCCCACTTCCTATTTGACTAGAGGCATATACGCCAATCAATTGGAGAGATGGATGCAGTATTTTCCTAGAGAACAGTTTTTAATATTAAAAAGTGAAGATTTTTTTAAGGACACTCAATCTACCTTTAAACAGGTGACCGATTTCCTAGGCATATCTGAATTCGATTTTAGCGAACACAAGCAATGGAATGTCGGCCAATACAATAGGATGGAAGAACAACTAAGAGAATGGCTAAAGTTATTTTTCAAACCGCATAATGAGCGTTTATATCAACTACTTGGTAGAAATTTAGATTGGGATGAATAGTATTAATAGCATTAGAGAATGAGAGGTAACCGATGATGAGAATTTTTTTTATTACTGAACCGGAAAGAAATGATAACGCGTTGTTATTTCTGCATATACCTAAAACAGGTGGACAAACATTTGGGAAAATCATTGAAAACCAATATCAAATCAGCGAGGTACTAAAGCTAAGAAGACATCAAACAATGGACGAATTGTTAAGCAGGATATCGAAGGAACAACCTACAAAAATTGGCTGTAATGTCGAACATCTTGAGAGATATTTGCAGCAAACCCCTGGTGGAGATGCCAATATAAGCTGTGCATATGGTCATATGCATTTTGGATTACACCGATATTTGTCAAAGCCTTTTACTTATGCTACTATGCTACGGGATCCCGTGGACCGGGTCATCTCACATTACTACTATTTTTTAGGTAAAGGCCATTTTAAAAAAGAAACAAGCTTTGAAGAGTTTATAACCACCCCAAAATTTTTTAATTTCCAAACACTTTATTTGTCTGGGGGAACTGCTCCAGATTTAGATGTAGCAAAAGCCAATCTAAATACCTATTTTCCCATTGTAGGGATTACAGAGTTATTTGAAGAATCTACCTTCTTGATGAAGAAGGAATTCGGTTGGAACGATATTGTTTATACGAAGAAAAATGTGACGGCTGTAAGACCAGAAAAGAAGCAAATTTCCAAAGAAATCACAGAGTTGATTATCCAACATAATAAATTAGACATCGAATTGTATCAATACGCGAGAAAATTGCTAGAAAATAAAATTCAGAATTTGGATTCTGTATCTTATCAGGAACTTCAAATGTATAAAAAAATTCAGCAGGAAAACAGGGGATAACCTTCATCAGCTGATTTAGGGCAATTCAAAAAGTCATTAGGAAGAATTACCGAGGATATCCTCATTTGCCGATAGTCATAATTTAGAAAATGATAAGGCTGTCTCCATCGGAAGTAATCATCCTTTGGAGCAGCTTTTTTCAATTGAAACTACTCTGATTGATTTTTCTCTTTTTTAGCAGATTTTTTAGCCTTTTTTGCCTCCTTTTTCGCAGCATCTTCTGCTTTCTTCGCTTCCTTTGTAGCCGCCTTCTCAGCTTTTTTTGCTTCCTTCCTTTTAGCCTTTTCCTCTTTCTGTGTATTTACATCATCAGTCATTTCTACACCTCCATTTCAAGTTAATCTATCTTATGAGGATAGAATTTAATTGCTACAGACCAGTAAAAACAACATTTTTAAAATGGTTTATAGCTGATATAAAATTGGATACTTGTTTAACACCATTAAGAGATTATTATCATTTACTAATAGAGAATAAATTGAAAGGAAGGAAGTGATTTCTAGTGGCTCAACTGATTCCACCACATGGGCACCACCTAGTAAACCTAGAACTATCTAGCCAAGAAGGAGCGAAATACGAGAGTCGTATCTCTCAAAAAAGTCGCATAATTATAGACAGTAGAGTACTGTCTGATTTACTACTTCTTGCTACAGGGGTTTATAGCCCTTTGAAAGGTTTTATGAAGCAAGCTGATTATTTATCCGTTTTACACAATATGTGTTTAAGCAACGGTACCATATGGAGTATACCGATCACATTACCAGTTGATTGGGAAACCGCAGATAAGCTCAAGGAGGGTGAAGAAATAGGGCTGATGGATGAGAGCAACAGGTTGCTCGCAGTATTATTTTTAGAGGAAAAGTATTCTTACGATAAGATGACAGAAGCCAAACTAGTCTATCAAACTACGGATGAGAAACATCCTGGTGTAGCCAAGCTGCTACGTCAGGGTAGTGTACTACTTGGAGGTGAAATTCGCTTAATTGAACGTCCCGCAGTCCCATTTACAAAGTACCATTATGACCCTTCTGACATGCGAAAGATCATTTCAGAAAAGGGGTGGAAATCCGTTGTTGCTTTCCAAACTCGCAATCCAATTCATCGAGCTCACGAATATATCCAAAAATGTGCACTTGAATTGGTTGATGGCTTAATTATTCACCCGTTAGTTGGACAAACAAAGGCGGATGATGTACCTGCAGATGTACGGATTCGAAGTTATGAGACACTTATTCGTAATTACTATCCTAATAGTCGAACATTGCTTGCAGTATTTCCTGCTGCCATGCGTTATGCCGGGCCTCGCGAAGCAATATTTCATGCCATTTGTCGTAAAAATTATGGGTGTACCCATATGATTATAGGAAGAGATCATGCGGGTGTGGGAGATTATTATGGGACATACGACGCCCAAAAACTAATCACCTCGGTATCAGCTAAAGGACTTGGCATTACACCACTCTGTTTCGAGCATTCTTTTTACTGCAAAGCCTGTGGAAGTATGGCATCGAACAAAACCTGTCCGCATAGTGACGAAAATAGGCTCATTTTAAGTGGTACAAAGGTCCGAGAACTACTACGTAGTGGTAAAGATTTACCGCCCGAGTTCTCCCGAAGAGAAGTTGCCGAAATTCTAAGACAAGCGTATAGTAACAAAGCTGATTCTGTTGAAGGGAATGATATCTCATGACAGAAAAAAGCTTATTAAACATATTAGAAGAAGGACACTTTGATCTCCACCTCCATTCAACCGCTTCCGATGGTATTTATTCACCACGGGAACTTGTACAAAAGGCACATGTTGCTGGGCTCAGAACCATCGCTATTACCGATCACGATACCCTTGATGGAGTCGAGGAAGCACGTCAGGCAGGACTTGATTATGGAATTAATGTGATTGCAGGTGTTGAAATAAGCACAAAATACAAAGGGAGAAGTATTGACATTCTAGGTTATCATATTGAAGCGAACTCTGAATTAACTTGCATTTTATCTCGCTTGCGTGATGGTCGTGAAGAGAGAGCGAAAAGGATCATTCAAAAATTTGCGGATTTAGGAATGCCCATAACGATTGACGATGTAAAAGAATTCAGTAAAGGGAATATAATTGCCAGACCCCATATTGCTAGGGCTATCGTTAAAAAAGGTTATGTATCTGATTACCAATCGGTTTTCGATAATTTTTTAGCAGATGGGAAGCCATGTTCTCTAGACAAGGTGATTCTTTCTCCTGAGGAAGGAATTGCTCTAATCCACCGAGCTGGGGGTAAAGCTGTCTTGGCACACCCATTGTTGATTGGAGACGACAAGGTCGTACGTGAATTAATGCAATTTCCTTTTGATGGAATAGAGGTGTGGCATCGAAAACAAAACAAGGATGATAATGCACGTTATCAGCAGCTTGCAAATGAATTTCAGATAATAATGACAGGAGGATCGGACTTTCATAATGATGAACATTCAATAGGAAATTTTGGATTAACATGGGCAGTACAAAGCAAGTTGGAAACAAAAGAAGTCAATATAGTATGGCAAAACACAAAAGTGACTATGAAAGACAGAATTCACCTTAATGGTCATAAAAGTTTTATACTATGGTTTACCGGGTTATCCGGAGCAGGAAAATCGACACTTGCTGTCGAGGTTGAAAAAGAATTATTTCGCCGTGGTATCCGGAGCTTTTTGCTTGATGCTGATAATATCCGTTTTGGATTAAATAAGAACTTACGCTTTAGTCCAGAGGATCGGACAGAAAATATTAGGCGCATTGGAGAAGTGTCCAAGTTATTTGTTGAGGCAGGTATAATTCCAATTGTAGCTAGTATTTCCCCTTACAGTGCCGACAGGGCAATGGTCAGGTCACTGGTCCCGAAAGGTTATTTTATTGAGATTTACGTTAAGTGTACAATCGAAGAGTGTGAGCGAAGAGATCCGAAAGGTCTATATAAAAAAACAAGGACTGGTGAAATAAAAAACTTCACAGGCATAACCGCCCCTTATGAGATCCCTGTTAATCCGGAAATTATAGTTGAAACTAATAAACTATCAATTAATGAAGCATTAAATACTATTTTACATTTTTTGGATGATAATGGATATCTATCCGATACTGAGTTGGTGGATATGCATGGATATTTGGATTGCAATTAGCGGCCTGTTAGTTGGAATAATTATCGGAGCAACAGGCATGGGCGGGGGCATTATTATGACTCCACTCCTTCTGTTTGGATTTGGTGTGTCCCCTGCTGTTGTGGTTGGCACGGACCTAATTTTTGCGGCTGTGACTAAGTCATTTGGAGCTTGGCAGCACTGGCGGCAAAAGACGATTGACTTCAACTTGCTATTACGTGTGGCCATTGGTAGCATTCCAGGAACGTTAACGGGATTGCTACTGCTTTATTTTATTAAACAGGATAACCAAACAGATTTAAATTTTTTTATTACTAAAAGCATTTCAGTCGCATTCATTCTTATTTCAGTCGTCATGCTACTGAATTTGTTTGTACAGAAAAAGTCCATATTTGACGGTTCAAAAAAGGTTAATACTGCTGTACTGATATCGATTGGATTTTTAACAGGTCTTCTAGTCGCAATCACCTCGGTAGGAAGTGGAACCTTATTTATTGCTTTGTTATTGTGGCTATACCCATTAAAAGCTTCCGCTCTTGTAGGTACAGATATACTTCACGGATTGTTGATAACTGGATTGGCAGGGTTAGCACATTCATTTTTAGGAACAATCGATTATGTGCTCGTGCTTCAATTGTTAGCAGGCTCGATTCCTGGTGTACTTATCGGTAGTAGGATAACTGTCAAATTACCAGACCTGTACATTCGTATCTTGTTGATTACCATGATGCTTGTTACTTCATTCATCCTATTATTTCGGTGAATCTATTTTTAAAAATTTATATGTACGGTATGTCATTTAGGAGATAAGAG
>NZ_JBALOX010000042.1:30845-31510 GCF_036965165.1 Bacillus sp. JJ1521
GTTGTAGTGTGTAAACCTTTTGTACGAGCTTTACATATTCAGCTTCCTTTGCAATATCAAAACGCTCACCTGCAATTTCAAGACCATATGCCGGCTCTGATTGGAGCATTAGTTTGATTGCATCAGTTAACTGTACCTCAGAGCCAACTCCTGGTTTTGTTTGTTCTAAGCATGAAAAAATGTCTGGCTTCAAAATATATCTTCCTGTTACAGCAAGGTTTGAGGGTGGATTACTTTTTGGTTTTTCAACAATATCAGAAATTTTATATAATCGGTCTTTTTCCTTCTTCTCCACCTGAATGACCCCGTAGCTTTTCAAATTCTCTTCTTCAACCTGTTGTAAGGCAATAACATTTTTACCGTATTCATTATAAGAGTCTATTAATTCCTCTAATGGGTTTTTATTATTAGAAAGGTAGATTTCATCTGGTAGCAATATCGCAAATGGGTCGTTTCCAATAAAGTTCTTTGCTAATGAGACTGCATGCCCTAACCCTTTTGGATAGAACTGCCTCATATAATAAATTTTCACATTCGGTAGCTCCAAGGTATTGAGGAGATGTTGTTTATTTTGTTGCTCTAAAAATGCTTCTAATTCTAGGGATCTATCGTAGTAATCCACAATTAAGTTTTTCGTACGTGAAATGATCATTAAGATTTGTTCA
>NZ_JBALOX010000043.1:0-2747 GCF_036965165.1 Bacillus sp. JJ1521
CTACGAAACCTCTTTCTTCAAGTCCACGAATTGCTTCGCGAATAGTTATTCGACTTACATTAAAATTAGTAGCTAACTCATTTTCCGTTGGCAAATATTTCATATTTCCATCCGTATCTTTTAAAATTTCATTCATTATTTCATTCATTACCGCTGTAGATAAGTTTCCACTCTTTTTAAAATGAGTACTTTTAAATATGGGTCTCACCGCTTCCACCTTAATTTTAAAACGCTTACAAACATTCGACCAATTCGGTGACAAATCACCGAATAATATTTCTCTAATTAATCTTAAAATGATTAATAACGTCTTTATTTACCTCAATTCCAAGACCAGGTTTATCAGGAACTTCCACCATGCCATCTTTCATACCAATAGAATGAAAGATTAAATCTTGTCTAAATGGGTGTGATGATTGATCATACTCTAACATCGGTTCGATTGGTTTAAAACATAACGGAGCTGGTGGAATATTTGCTATGTATTGCAATGAAGCAGCTAGTCCAATACCAGTCCCCCATACATGAGGATTAACCATTAAGTTCCAAGAGTTTGCTAATGCATTTATTCTTTTAACAGCTGTAAATCCTCCTGATGCCGCAATATCTGGCTGAATGATGTCTAACGCTTTTGAAGCAACCCATTGCCTCGCTCCAATATTTCCAAAAATATTTTCACCTGCTGCAATAAATGTGGAGCTTATACCTTTTAATTCTTGATACCCCTCAATATCCTCAGGTGGAAGCGGTTCCTCAAACCAATGTAGCTTAGCTACTTCTACTTCCATCAATATTCTTCTAGCATTAGCTGAATTAAATGCACAATTTGCATCAGCCATTAAAGTGACATCAAAACCAATTGCCTCTCGAACAGATTGAATATACTCAATATCCTCCTTTACACCAAAGCCTGTTTTTAATTTCATAGCTTGATAACCATTCTCTAAATGCTGTTGAGCTTCTTCAATTGCTGCTTCTGGATAAGATTTACCCTGTATTCGATAAAACCCTGTTGCATATGGCATCACTTTTGTACGATATGCTCCACCTAGTAATTTATAAATAGGTTGATTATACATTTTCCCTAGAACATCCCATAATGCAATATCAACAGCACTCATAGCATTTACAACTGCACCTAACTGACCATAAGGACGCGTATGATTATACATTTTGTCCCATAAAACCTCTACATTTGTAGGATCTTCACCAATCAGTAATGGTTTTAAGGAATACTCAACAATACTTGCCGCTACTTGTGGAGGTTGAAGTCCATGACATAATGACTCACCCCAACCGGTAATCCCCTCGTCTGTAACAATTTCTACTATCATTGAGGATCTGTTAACAGCGTAGCCTTGTGAAAAAGCAAAAGGTTCATCTAACTTTGCAGATAACACATGAATATGTAATTCAGTTATTTTCAAATCTCTTCCCCCAATCTCTAAATATGGCATTATTCTTTGAAGTATAATTCAGCTTTTAACATGTAACTAACAGCATTTCTTACTCGTATGTTGTAAGTTGTAAGTTGTATGATGACTTATGAGTAAATAGTATAATGTTAGTAAAATTCCGTCAACATAAAATATTTTATTTTTTTAAAANNTATTATAATCTTGTGTTAAGACCACAATCAAATTAGGATCCACTATTGAAAACCTCTCAGGCATGCTGGAAGTCTTAATCTACCAGTACACTTAAGTTGATAACCTTCAATGAAAATACATACGAATACCTATAGCAATGAGTAGTATAGAAAGCATTTGCATAATTATTCTACTTGGTATTTTTTGTGATAAAAAAACACCTAGCTGGGAGCCAATAATAATACCAATCCCACCCATTAATACGATCAACCAATCAATGTTATTGTTCCAGATTTGTAAAATGACACCCACTGAAGAGTATAAACAAAGCGAAAAAATAGAAGTTGCCGTAGCGTTATGTGTAGGTACACGAAAGAAATAAATTAATAAAGGTACAAGAAGCCATCCACCACCAATACCAAGATAACTAGAAAGGATCCCCATGAAGAAACCAATTGGAATTAGCCATCTCACTTGTATGTTTTTTGTCTCACTTCTTTCCAATATGTACTTATTGTTTTCCATTAAGGAACTTGTAGTTGCGGCTACTTCATTTATACTATTCTTTTGATATTGGTTATCTATTACTTTCGTTTTCTTAAATCCTGTATTTTTTAAAATTAGAAATATACCTAAAATAGTTAAAATACTCCCAAAAATAATGTAGAAGTAGGTGGAAGAATAAATTTCTAGTACCCAAACTCCTAAAAGTGCACCTGGGAATGCACCTATACTTAATATAACTCCTGTTCGATAATGAATTCTATTTTGCCTTGCATATCCAACTACTCCTGATAGAGAATTTATTAATACAATAACTAACCCTGTACCAGCAGCGATTGTCGGACTAATTTTGAATAGTAGTAAAAGCGCAGGGACAAAAATGAACCCACCTCCTGCTCCAACAATAGATCCATATCCTCCAGCTAATAAACCAATAATCAATAATAATAAACCTGTTGAAATATTCAATTAAGACCCCCTAGTGTATAATTTTGTTAACTAATAAACTATCAGAGTTTTATGATTACGTATAATAACAATTATTTATAGGCCATAATCAAAAGTTATACCCATTGGTGGATTAACTAGAATATAAGAAAAAAAGATATATAAGGATAATTAATTAAAGTATTGAAAAGGAGGTTTTTAAATTGA
>NZ_JBALOX010000043.1:2784-20438 GCF_036965165.1 Bacillus sp. JJ1521
TAGTTATATTTCACAACCGGCCGCAACAAAAAAAATTAGTCAATTAGAAAATGAATATGGGGCATTGTTATTTGAAAGAGTAAATGGAAGATTGCAAATAACAAAAGCAGGAGAGCTTCTTTATCCATACGCCAAAGAAATTGTTGAAATCTACAATAAATCTCTTGAAAAAATAAATGTTCTAACTGGAAATCAAGAAATAATTATTAATGTGGGAGCAAGTTTAACTATTGGTGAATATTTATTACCTGGTATATTAGGGAATTTTAAAAAAAGTTATCCTAATATTATTTTTAGTTTATCAATCGGAAACACTCCTAATATTCTCACTAAGCTAGAAAGTAATGAAATTGATGTTGCTTTGGTTGAAGGTTTGGTTGATAATAATCAATTTCTAATTGAAAAGTTTGCGGAAGACGAGTTAATTTTGGTTACATCTAGAGAGCATCATTGGAAGGAGAAGACAATAATAGATATGAAAGAACTTACAGAAGAAAAAATGATATGGAGAGAGCCAGAGTCAGGTTCACGTTTGATTGTCGAGAATTTTCTATCAAAAATGGGTATTCTAGATAAAATTGAGAGTGCCATGGATCTTGGAAGTATCCAATCGGTCAAAAGCGCAGTAGAGGCAAATCTCGGAATAAGTATCCTTCCTAAACTAACTGTTTTAAAAGAATTAGAATATGAAACACTGTTTGAGATTACCATGAGAGGTTTTAAATTAACTCGAGAACTATGGTTGGTCCAAAAACCACAGCGTTTTAATAAAACTGGTTTGTATAATTTTCTTGATTTTATAAGGTCCCAATAGAAAGTTGTTAGGTTTCTTGGGTAGTATCAATTTCCTTAAAGAAGAGACAAATTGTTAATGGAAGCATTTTAGTAATAAATATTGGTTTAATATACCATTAGCAACACCCTCTTTTAAACTGTTAATCTATCTATTTATAACTTTCGATTTAAATAATCTATCAATTTTACAAAAAATAGATTTAGATATACTAAAAAAATATTCAAGTTCTATTACCCCTTCCTATTACTAAGAATAAATGGAGCAAAACTCCAATTGATTAATGAATTAACATGAAACCTTGATAATATTGTGGTTGTGCTGGTATAACTTTTTTTCTTCTTAAACAAGACCCTGAATTCGTATATTAATGAATTCAGGGTCTTGTTTACTTTTTTATTTTTGGGTGATTAATTTCGTCAATTCGATATCACTTTACTGTAGTTTAAGTAATAAAACCCAGACTATTTTAACACTAACTGCGCGACCGCTTCTGTGTGGCTTGAGTGTTGATAGCAGACATATTGATGTAGTGGTGTTTACCTTTTTAGTACCGACGCTACTTCCTATGAATCGTCCAATTTTGCTACACATAGTGATAATTATGTCGAGTTAACAACAACTTAATACTTTCAATATGTACGTTTATACTTTTGTGAAGCACTATTTTGGGTCGAGTTTCTAGTTTGATAGATCAGTTATTTTAACGGTGAGATACTTAGATATTAACGTTTATACAACAGTAAATTGTGGTCCATACTAAAATATTTCATATAATTACTGAATAATTATCATCACAAGCAGATTTCAAACAAGTGCAACGATATTAAACTTTTTATAAAGTATCTAAATGAAAGAATTTATGATTTCCTATGTTCAGTTTATGAAGCTTTGTTTTGTTCGTATCAATAAGTGAAGAAATTTCTTCAATATCTTCATCTGAACAATTCATACCGAAATAGATCGCTGAAGGATGAACAGGACAGTTCTCTAGTGAACCTTTTTTTGTGTTAGGTTCAAGATGAAGATTTAACACTCTCCATTCTTTTTCATATTCCCAGCTATTGTGTTTTAACAATAACAAAAAGAACAGCAAGTAAAGTTTATGGTCGTATTTTTCAATAATTAAACCTTTAAGTATGTTTGAAATGTCATATCTATTTTCTTCATAACCCACTGGATACATCATCTTTGTAAATTCATTGGTATGTTCCAGTTGATTAAAGTTGTATTCAACACATATACCCTTATGGTTATCAGCATAATTACCCCACATTGGCATATTAAACGGTGTTTCAGAAAAACAAACTACACTTACATTACTTTTAAAATCAGTAAGCATTCTCTTTATTCCTTCAAGTATTACTTCATCTGAAACAGTATTTTTGTTTGGTCTATTCGTTTCCTTTATTGTATTAAGAATTTCTAATTCATTAAAATATGTTGGTTGACAATCAAAAGGATCATTTAGTCCAGTTGATTTACAAAACCATAGTTTATTTTCCTTTATACTATTTAATCTTGAAGAACGCTTTGCACCACTTATTGGCTGATACTTATAAAGTTTTTTTGGAATATATTGATGCTTTAACTGATATGCTCTATTCTTCTCATTTTCAAAATATAAATATAAAAAATCCTTAAACCATTGATGCAAAATGAATTCACCCCTATATTTTTGTTTGTTAATTAATTTTAACATTTCCAACATCAGCGAAGCATTAAATATTACCTAATACACAAAAAAGAAGCACTCACTAGTTCGTGATAATGAACCAGAATGTGCTTTTAAAAATAAATAGTTTCGTGCTTCCAGTACTTGTCCAAGACAATTGAACAAAAATCAACTGCCTATTCATTTCTTTTTATACCCTTGTCTGTTATTTCCGTTTATTTCTTACCAAGTACCCTTTTTCAAGTTCTTCGTACTCATATATTACTTCTAATGGGTCACTTTTAAAATACTCCAAGAGTTCCACCAAGTCTTCATTAGTTACAGTGATTTCAAAACTTTTCCCATTCTTTTTTATACTATCAAATGGATGTACCAATTTTGACAGAATGTCAAAAATTTCATCTCTAGTTAGTTGAACAGATTTGAGAAAGTGCAATAGAAAACTAGCTGCATTTCCTAATTCTAGATGCCTTACAATTTTAACAAATAAATCCTTGTCCATGTTCTCAAGAACTATGTTTGATGCCCCTAATAGTTGTTCAAAAATCCTATTAGAAATTTGAGCGTTTATCTTTAAACCATTTGATGCTCTTTTAATAGTATTCAAGCTTAATTGAACATCATCTGAATTTTTTATTATTGACTCAAACAATTCTTGATCCATCTGAATATCTTGAATTTTTTCTTCATTAACTAACAACAAATAGCTTGCCGAATCAACATCATGTAATTTGACCCTATCAAATAATTCATGATTCCATGATATTTGATGATTCCTTATTACTTCAATTACTACATTGTGGTAACCATTAGAAATAAGGTATATCAAATACATAATCAATTTTATTTCATTAGAATCATTTATCATGATCTCAAGTGCCTTAGCGTTATGTCCAATTAACTTTTTATCTAAGATACTTTTAAATTCTTGTACTTCAATTTCTCGGATTCTATTTACTAAATACTTTTCAATAAGGTTGGAATCAAACTTTTCATATTCAAGAAGTAACTCTAATAGTTCTAGGGACCAAATCAATTCATCATCATCAATTAAAGCACCTAGATCATTTTGAGCTTCTTTAAAGGTATCAATAATGTATTCCTTCTTAAGTTGTATATTATTAATTGAACGGTATGTGTCTGGATCCCATGCTAGAACTTTACTTCGAACCAGTTGATTTAAGACACCTTGATCTAAGTTTGCACCTTCAACTAAGGCTACATAGTAATGTAGGCCATCAATAAATTCTTTAATTTTCGTCTCCCTATTACTCTTTGACTGTAGTATAGTGTTCACAAAATCCAAATACTTATCATCTTTTACATACGCCTTTTGAACCTCTTCATAACTATTTTTGATGAATTCTGTCCAATTCTCATCAGTTGATAAGATATAGTCTATATCAAAATCTTGGTTATTTTCCTTGTAAACGGATTTACAATAACTAATGTTTGGCCATGTAAGAGCAAACTTCTTTAACTCGTAAATCTTTTTAAGAGCAATATAAGATTTTACTTCTGATAACTCGCCAATTACTCCATCCCAATGTCCGATCAACGATTCTATTGTGTTTACACTAATATCTTCAATATTTTCTTGGATAAATTCAATAAATATAGATTCCTCTTCTTTATAAACATCTTGCTTTAGTATTACGTTATTTAAAAAATCTCCTATATTACTCTTGTAATAATCATACACAAATTGTTCATTCTGTATTAACTCAATTGAAACATGGTTACTATTAAGGATTATTATTAGATTGTTTAAATTAATCTCATACCCATTGATTTCTTTTACCTTCTTATGAGCATGCTCTGGTATACCTTCCAACGAAGTGAACTTTACCCCAAGAGTAGCTGATGTATCATAAAACTCATCAGTTTCAGGTAAAGTAGCTACATCTAGTTGTTGTGAAATAAAATCGACTAAATTTCCACTACTTTCCAACCCTAATAGTCTATACGAGTCAGCATTTTCAATTATTAATGTTGCATAACTTCCTTTAACCTCTTCAGTTATCTCTATATTGCTTGTTACACCCCATATATCAATTTCGTTAGAGATGGTTAAGTTTAAAAAATCCTTTACCAAGTTCTTTAAAGGACTTATAGTTTCTCTAGACTTCAACAATAATAAGAACTCAAAAAGAAGGTTGAAATTCACTTCAATGTCTCTGAACGTTACATCTATAATTTTTTCAACCTTTTCAATGTTAGCCTCATTTCTATGAACTAATAGATGTTCAACAAAGACGATATTTAATGCAACAATACTGTAAATATCATCCACCCTAACCTTTTCTACCACTTTTCCTATATTTTTTAAATCATATTCTAGGTTATGTTCTACAGAACCCAGTTTAACCAATCTAATAAATTCGTTGTCGTTACTACTTAAAGTTCCTTCTCGGAAAACAGTAAGATAATCTTCATATGATTCGTTCAACCAATTTTTGCGTATCAGTAAGTGTAACAATCTTTTATCTGACAAATCGATATGTAGTTCAATTCCATCTTCTACAAGTAATCTTGAAATTGACTTTGATCTAACATGCTTGATCTTTCCCTTCAATTTCGAGATTTGTTCTTTTATTTCGTCTTGCTTCATCACTTTTTTATTTTCGAATTCTTTATATAGCTCGAGATAATTTACTGAATCAATAGTCATAAAATCATCTAAATCTATGAATCTTTCAATAAATGATTCATTTTGATTAATTATTATCTCTCCATTGATTTTGTTAACTGTAACAAATTGGAATATTTGTTTTCCAGCATTTAAATGATTAGGGGTGCTAAAACCACTTAAATTGATTTGTCGTTGTGAAAATATAACGTTCTTACCAAGTAAATTACGTTTTTTAATGAAGAGAATAGATATATCTTCCTTTTCGGTCAAAATACTGCCCAATCCATTAAATGAGATAATTTGTAATTCTCGAATTCTTTCTTCTAATGAAGAAATGAGTTGCTCCTTTTCAAAAAAAACACTATGAACTATTCCTCTATTCTCAAGCAAATCAGAGTAATCTCGTGGGTATATGTTCTTATATACAATAAAAGCAAAAAGATGACTGTAAGTGATACTAGAATTCTTTAATCTATGTCGATAGATTACAAACTCATTGCAAATATTGATCAAAGTTCTTTTATCATTTATGAATATCGCTACATCCTCAATTAAATCTTTACTAATGGTTTGATTGCTATTAGAGAAATCAATTGACTCTTCTTTGATAATCCCCTCTAGTTTCTGTAATAACACAGCCTCTGCATTGGAGCTGTGCAGTACTTTGACTGTAGGAATAATAAAATCGAAGAACTTTGTACGATTGTAGATTAACTCTGATTCATCCTCTTTAGAAAATATATCGTCTTTTAGTGCATAAATAAATTTTATATCCCTATTCTTTAATCGAGCTGAACTATTAATAGTTGTATTTAAACTTCTAAGCCTTTCAAAAACTTGTACATTGCCAAATCGATCCAAATCTTCGAAAACAATATATTTATTATCAGTTTTTTTAAATAGATAGATGATCTCATCTAGGTAGTGATTAAAGACGGTATTTCCATCTTGGAAATTGAACTCAATCTTAGTGCTAGCTACACCAAATTTGCTGACACCCAATTTTCTGAAGACTAAGAGTAACAAATAAATAGCTACTCCTACTAAAAACAAAAAAAGTAACATTGCTAATATTGACAAGCAATAGCTCCAAAAAGCAATCTGTATATTTTCACTAATATATGTATGGATTCTAGTAAACCATCCTTTACTAATTGTCAGATAAGTAAACACAATTACAATTAATAAAAACATTAATCTACGAAAAACATACCAAAAAGATAGATCACTAACTTTCGTAAACTTTGAATTTGGAATTTTATTAGGATGAACTTGATAAAACATTTGCTGTAATATCTGCTGCTCTAGTATATTTTCGCTTATTTCATTATTAGATTCTGATTGAACTTCATCGGTTTGGAATGAAGCAATTGATACTCTCAACATCTTTTCGGCTTTCTTTACATTTTTTTCAAAATATGAGTCAATGATTGTCGTTTTCCCTGCTCCGTAACCACCCGTAAGTGCAATATTTTTATTAGATTCATTATCTAAGGCTTCATCTAGAGCTATCAGATAAAACTCCGCATCTTCTTCTAGCTTCTTCTTTGCTGCTAAACTTTCAAATTCAATTAATTGTTCCATATTGTTTTCTCACCTCATATTCCAGAACGAAGGAAAAAACTGTGAATACTTAGTCACAGGAACCAAGTTTTTTGTTTTCCTTATAAAGTCCATTTTTACTACATTGTACCAAATATCGACAATGATTACTTCTATATGTGAATAGTAATCAAACTTTAAGTGCTGTCTGAAGGGAGCTGATTTGTAATAGTTTAACCATGTAAACGTAGGAAAATGCCCCGTCATTTCGAGCATGCGATTGACAGGCAAAAACAACACATCAAGAGGGGTGCTTATTATGCTAATTTTTTTATTAGAGAACAGTACCAGTTCTTTTTCTCTAATGGAAATTAATTAATTTGACGGAATGGACAAAGATCAACTTAAAGAATTTATGACTGATTATTTTAATGAAGACGGACAACATTAACTATACGATGATTATGAAGAAAAGGAAGAGGAAGAGGAAGAAGAAAATGTACGGATTCATTAATTTCAGTAAATATTAGGTCAAAAATTTAGTTATTTACTTCAGATAAAAGTGCACCCATAGTAGGAATGCGCTTTTATACTTTAGTATTTTTTATATTCTTATAATACAGAGTTTTACAGCTCCTATTTTCACATGAAGGTAATCGTATTTTATTTGTAGGCAATAATTTCTTCAAATAAATACCGCATTTATGTGACTTAAAAATAAATCAAGATTAATTCAACACCAACTTCGCAACCGCCTCTACATGTGCCAAGTTTATGTGGCAACCCACGGGGTGCTGGTGAGTTTTTCAAATTGTAATTAGACCGAATAAAGGCTCTCAAAATTTTAAAAAGGTTAAACCATATTTCAATTAAAATTAGTTAAGAAATGAGGAGCTTGTATAAATCCAAAGCTCCTCATTTATTTATTCTTATTGTGCTATTAATCTTATAACTTATTTATCAAATAGTTATATTTACTTCATATAACGATACTCCATCAAACTCTTCAAAGCAGAGACCTCCTCTAATAATTCCTTCCCAACATTCGTTTCCAGTACCATTTTTCTTTCTACCACTTCGTCTACTAGTCTTTTCACGGATAAAACATCCATGCCATTATGTAAGACATTTTCTTTGGAATTAAATTGTTTATGGGCAACCAATTTCATACCAAATGAATTATATAATAAGGTATATCCTGCTATCCCAGTAGTTGATTGATAGGCCTTCGAAAAGCCTCCGTCAATAACAATCATTATTCCATTTGCTTTAATTGGGTCTTCCCCTTCGATTTCTTTAACAGGTGTATGCCCATTTATGATATGACCATGATCCGGATTTAGATGAAATTCTGCTAAAATTTTGCGGCAGATTTCTTCCTTTTCTCGTAAATAGTAATATGGATTCTTTTTTTCTTTATGAGTCTCTTTATCTTTAATAAAGTACCTTTCAAAGGTAGTCATTTCTCTTTTACCGAAGAGTGATGAATATTCGCCTGTCCATAAATACCAGACCATATCTGTCGAAATATCATCGTTTTTTTCAGGATGTGCGAAAGCATATCGTAAATGATGTTCAAATACATCCAATAAATCTCGACCTTCATATGTTGTATTTTCAATCACCATTTTTTCCATATTTCCTTTGTCATCTAAAGGTATACAGCCGTGTATCAATAAGTTACCATTGTATTTCAAATATAGGCTGCCTTTCTTCATAAGGAAGTTCATATGTCTAGCCAACTTTTCCGAATGCTGTACAGAAAATAATAATTTATCTATTACCTGTTGTTCTTCCTCTAACAATTGACATGGGTTTTCTGGGTTCACAGTTGCAAAGCAAGTATTCTCCAGTGGATATTTCTTTCCATGAATCACTATTTCGTTTTTATTATAATTAATTTTCTCAAGTAACAACCTTCCCGACATATTAAAGAATGGTCGTCTCTTGATGATAGGAATTTCAAGTTTGAACTGAATCATGGCAATTGCTTGATGAATTTTTGTTATTTGTAATTCTTCTTCCTCTGATAGGTTATTTCCAGAGGTTTTCTTTGGCCTAAAAACTGGGTTGTCCTTATAGTATTTCTCAGCTAAATTTAGAAGTGGTCGAAGATTGATTCCATACACATCTTCAATAATATCCAAATTATCATACCGAGCACTAATACGGAGAATATTAGCTAGACAAACCTTGGAACCAGCATACGCACCTAGCCATAATACATCATGATTTCCCCACTGAATATCAACAGAATGGTAATTAATGAGTGTATCCATAATTTGATGAGGCTCAGGTCCACGATCATAAATGTCCCCTACTACATGAAGATGGTCCACAACCAATCTCTGCGTACAATATGCAAGGCCAATAATAAGCTTATCAGCCTGATTCAGAGAAATAATTTGCTGAACAATTTTTGTGTAATAAGGTTTTTTATTTGTGAATTCCTCTTCAGTTTTGTATAATAACTCTTCTATAATATAAACAAACTGTTCAGGCAATGCTTTACGTAATTTAGAGCGTGTATATTTGGAAGAGGCAAAAGAAATGAGCTTCATCATTTGATTAATAGTTTCAGCATACCAGCCGTTTAATTCCTGCTTATTTTCAAAGCTATTCTTAATTAACTGTAATTTTTCTTCAGGATAATAAACCAAAGTCGTCAATTCATTGATATCTTTCTCAGATAATACATCCTTAAAAAGTTCTTCTACTTTCTCTTTTACTCTCCCAGATCCATTTCTCAGTACATGTTGAAAAGACTGGTACTCACCATGTAAATCACTGACAAAATGTTCTGTTCCCTTTGGTAGATTAAGAATAGCTTCCAAATTTATAATTTCCGTAACCACTTTTTCTTCGGTATCATATTTTTCTGCCAGCAAATCTAAGTATTTTTTATCCAAAGTGATAAATTCTCCCTATTAATTGTTTAATTGCTTTCATTATTATATACGATTCCTAAAACTGTTCACCTTCAAATTACTTTGGTGCTACGTTATATTTACTGTTAAAAATAGCTCAACTATAGCTGACTTTACCATAATTTATTTCTTCTGCTAGTTTGATAGCTTTTCTATTGCTTTACTATTTAAACACTAATCTTTTCTTCAATGTTCTTAGACTATTAATTTAATGAGATTTCAACAATTTTTTGGCATAGCGTGTCATAGTCTATACCAGCTACTTTTGCTTCTTGAGGAAATAGACTAGTATGTGTCATACCTGGTAAGGCATTTGCTTCTAAGCAAATAAACTCATCGTTTTCATCTAAGATAAAATCAATACGAGAATAAACACCTAAACGTAAAGCTTTATGAACCTTGATAGCATAATCTTGTATTTTTTTGGTTAGATGAGCATCAATTTCTGCTGGACAAATTTCTGTTGCGAGTCCATTTTGATATTTTACTTTGTAATCGTAAAATTCATTTGAAGGAACTATTTCAATAACAGGCAATGCCTTATTTTCTAAAATACCAACCGAAAATTCACGTCCAACTATTCTTTTTTCTACAATTATATAACTTTCGTATTTTTTTGCGTGTTTAATTGCATTTTTCAATTCCTCTTCATTTCTAGCCATAGATATTCCTACACTTGAACCAGCACTACATGGTTTAATAATGCATGGGAAAGGTATTTCTAGCTGAATTTCCTCTGAATTTGTATCGATTAAAACCCATTCTGCAGTTGGGATATTCTCACTTACTATTAACCTTTTTGTTAGATCTTTATCCATAGCTAAAAGACAGCCTGTATACCCGCTTCCCGTATATTTAATTCCATAATTATCAAAAGTGGCTTGAAGTTGACCATTTTCCCCTATTGAGCCATGCAACGCAATAAAAACAATATCAGCAATTTTACATAACTCTAGAATATTTTCGCCGATTAACTCATTCCTATTTTTATTCTTACGTTTTAGTTCTTCTAAATCGGGTTCTTCTGGAGAGACAGAATGGCTATATTTGAATCCAGTTTTAAATAACCCATTTATATTCTCATCATTCTGTATCCCTTCATAAACATCGACTAATGCAACTTTATGACCAGACTTCATCAGTGAGTTTGCTATTAAACTCCCTGATGATAAAGAAACATCTCTTTCGGGACTATATCCACCTGCAAGTACAACAATTTTCATATTTCTATTCCCGCCTTTTTTGTTATATAGGCTTTCTTTAAAATTTAATATATGAATTTTATCGCTTTTTCTTTATGTTAGAGTTCTTGAATGATTGAAATTTGAAACCTATTTAAAAAAAGAGACTCTAAAAAGTCGAATTCTCAACTTTTTAGGTCCCCCTCTTAAGTTCACTCATCTGCTACAATTACTTCCATGCCTATCTCATATAACTTCTCTATCAAAGATTTTGATGTCTCTTTATTCGTAATAAGAGTATCTATTTCATGAATATCTACCGTTTTATATATGGCGATAATGTCCATTTTAGAGTGGTCAGCAAGTGCATAACTTCTTTTTGAATGTTTTATCATAATCCTTCGAATTTCGGATTCTCCTAAATGATAATCAGTGAAACCACTATCTAATGACAATCCTCCCACACCAATAAAGGCTTTATCAATAAAAATATCTTGTACGCTTTTATTACTAATTGGCCCGGATAGAGACAATTCTTCTCCTCGTAATTCTCCACCGCTTAATATGACCTTAACTCCAGGAGCATTGGCCAATTCTATGGCAATCAGTAAAAAGTTAGTAATAACAGTCAGATTTTTTCTTTCTTTCAGTCTCTTTGCCATCATTAAAGTAGTTGTACCAACATCTAGAAAAATTGCATCGCCATCTTCTACAAATCCTGCAGCTATATCTGCTATCCGCTCTTTTTCATTAACGCTTGTACTAACTCTTTTAGAATAAGATGGTTCGATATTTGTTTTATTTAACAGGGCTCCACCATGTACTTTCTTGATAAGGCCAGTTTTTTCGAGCTCTGCTAAATCTCTACGAATTGTTTGCTTGGTAACTCCAAGTCTTTCCGAAAGCTCGGAGATTCGAATGATATTATTTTCTTCTAACTGTGTAAGTATTTGACTATGCCGTTCTTCTTGTAACATTCTATCACCTAAATCTTTTTAGAAAAATTATACAATACTTTATGAATCCATTACTAGAAGAACAAGTGAATACTTATCTTCTTAAGCCCGAGCGAATAAAGACTGTACATTTTCAGCAAATTCATCAGCAGACTTTTTAACAGTTCCTTTCATTAAAACATCTCCCAAGGAAGCTAAACGGCCTGTCATTTGCAAATCCATATCATATGTTACCTTTGTTTTATTTGTTTCGATTTCTTCTAGACCTACAGTCATAGTTGCTTTAAAAAGTCCCGCTAACTTCATTGGTTTTCCAACCATTTCAACAATTAACTTCTCACCCTCAACTGCATCTTTTAAAACACCATTTGCTTTGAAGTTTATTTTCATAAACTTAGTTTTTACTTCCATAGTTGCTTCATATTCTGTATCACTATGAGCAACCAGATCCTTACATCCAGGAACACATCCAGCAAGTTTTTCAACATCCATAAAAATATTCCACACACTCTGTTTATCGGCATCAATAACTAGGAAATCTGAAACTTTCATCTTCTTTAGCCTCCTACGTTTTGTCTAGTTAAAAAATTTTCAATGATTTCGGACGTTTTTGTTGAAAATACATCAAATTGGTCAGCTTTATTCGCGCAACTACCAATAGCAATAACATTTGGTATATTTGTTTTTCCATCTTCATCCACTTTTATAAACAAATGTTCATCTAGGTCTACCATCGATCCTTTTAAGTAGAAAGTACATGGAATCGTTCCTTCACTATAGATAAAAGTATCACATGGAATATTGTAAATTTCTCCATCTTCTGTATTCTCTATTTCAACTCCAGTGACTCGTGAGTTTCCTTTTATGTTTTTTATTTTCGCAAATTCACTTTTTATACTATTGACATCTGCACCATTTTCTTTTGAAAGGTCTGCAACAGCCTTTGCTATTTTACTATTTTCAATAATAACCATGTCTTTTCCAGGTAAATAACCTCTATCCAACAATTCTAAAGCCATTAGAGAAGTCATCACCCCTGCCGGGCGCGAACCAGGAATCTTATTTCCTTCTCTTGGTTTTTCCATAGATCCCGAACTAAAAATAACTTTTTTAGCTTCAATATCTTGTGAACCATTCGGAGTTTGAATACTAATTTGATGATTTTCACCATTTTCTCCTTCAAAAAATCCTACTACCGTTGCTTGATACCAAAATTCATAAGGTAGTTTATCTGCTTGACTTACAATCTCTTTTTCTTTCAAAAAATCTTCCCTATCAAATATAGTTGATCCAAAGCCGCCCTTTTGTTTCTCGTAATCAACGATTAATACATTGTTTATACCTAATTCCTGCGCCTTATTAGCGGCTGTAAGACCTGTAATACCAGCACCTATAATAACTAATTCATATGACATTATTTATTCCCCCCCACAACTGTTAAGTAGGATTGTTGTAAACCTTTTAGTGTATTTACAGCACGCACTCCATTTTCTTCAAAAATATCAAGGATTTTTGGAATACAACAGTTCCCTTGACAGTCTCCTAATGTAGCACCTGTTCTCCGTTTAATTCCATCAATTGTTCTAGGTGGAATTGGGCTTTTTAATGCATTTTCAATTTCTCCTCGAGAAATCGAACGACATAAGCACACAATTTCTCCTGTCTGATCTTCTTCTGAATCATCGAATAGGTTTGGGGTTTCATGTAGTGCATCTTCTCGCTCAATTAATTCAAGTCCAGCTAATTCAAGTTGTTCAGCAACTAGCTCAGCAATTCCTGGAGAAGCTGAAAGACCAGTAGATCTGATTCCAGCGGCATGCACCATGCGCTTATCTATTTCAGAAGGACGAATCACATAGTCACCAGTGCTACAAACTGCCCTTGATCCAGCAAATTGACGAATGCTTTCAAATTCCCTTGCTTTAGGAACAATTTTTTCACACCCAGCTACTACTTTTTCCATACCTTCCACCGTTGTTGAACGGTCATCCTTATCCTCTAAGTCCTCAGCAGTTGGTCCAAGCAGGAATCCACCAAAAGCAACTGGAGAAACTAATGTACCCTTAGAAGTTGGAGTTGGTACTGGAAGAATAACTTGTGATAGTTCCAAGTTTTCTTCAGTTAAAAGAAATTGTCCTTTTCTAGGAGTGATTGTAAAACTTTCATCTCCAATAAGCCGTGCAATTTGGTCTGAATACAATCCAGCGGCATTTACTACATATTTTGTAACGATTTCATTCTTATCCTCAAGAATTACTCTAAGACCTTCCGAACTTCTTTCTATTCTTTCAACACCAGATCCTAACAGAACTTCAGCACCATTTAATGCTGCTAGTTCTGCATGGGAACGTGTTGCAGTGAATGGGTCACAAATAGATTCTCCTTCAATAAGAAGTCCACCAATTACTTTATCCGTTACTGCTGGATTCATTTCCAATATTTCTTCACGTGAAATCCAACTTACTTCTACTCCATTTGCTTCAGCATTGGTAATATATTTTTCTTCAATAATATTATTTTCCTCTTCAGAAGTGGCCACCATGACAGCTCCACAAGGAATAAAAGGAATTTTTAAATCTTCAACTAGTTGAGGCCATAGGTCACGAGAACGTCGTAAGCATTCTGCTTCTACTGAGTTTGGTGGGGCATCGAAACCAGTGTGCACAATTCCGCTATTTGCCTTACTTGATCCTTCACATACATCTGGTTGTTTCTCAACTAATGCAATATCTAGATTATAGTATGATAGTTTTCTCAATATAGAACTTCCTACAACTCCACCACCGATCACAACTACATCTTTTACATGTTGTTCCATACATTTCACCTTTTCCTTTTTGTTGTTTTAAATGTAATTATATATTCCTTTTTGTTGCTTTTTGTTACTTTTATTATTGTGTATTTCCTTAACATTGTCAACATTTTTTATTAGATTATTACTAAATTGTTATTTTAGGTATACTGCATTATCATGTTTCTTTTATCCACATAGAGGTAAAACAACATAAAACAACATGAGGTTAGCTTCCACATAATGAATCTAGTCCCTATATTCAAAGGTTGCTAGATTTATTGTATGTGGAAAACTAACCTACCTTAATAATAGATATCTATTATACTTTCGCCCAAGTTCTAGATCTCTCTACTGCTGCACGCCATCCTTCCATGAGTCCTTCTCTTTCTTCCTGACTAATTTGCGGAACGAAACGTTTCTTTAATTTCCATTTTGAAGATATCTCTTCCATATTCTTAAATTCACCCATAGCTAAAGCAGCTAGGTAGGCAGCACCTAGTGGGGTCGTTTCAGTAATAACCGGAACATCAACAGGTATACCTAATAAATCAGCTTGGAATTGCATTAAGAAATCATTCTCTACTGCGCCTCCATCAACTCTCATAACTTGAATATCAATGTTGGTGTCCTTTCTCATTACTTCCAAGTTTTCTGCTACTTGATATGCAATACTCTCCAGTGTGGCTCGTGCGATGTGAGCCCGCGTTGTACCCCCTGTAATCCCGACCATTGTTCCTCTAGCATATTGATCCCAATAAGGGGCAGCCAAACCAACAAAAGCAGGAACAAAGTATACACCACCAGTATCAGGAACAGACCTAGCTAATTCCTCTGTTTGGGAAGCGGATTCAACAATCTGAATTCCATCTCTTAACCATTGAATTGCAGCCCCCGTAATATATACCCCTGCATCCAAGGCAAAAGTTAATTTACCATCGATTCCCCATGCCACAGTTGGAAGTAATCCATTATTCGATTCAATCATCTTATTCCCAGTGTTCATCAGCATAAAACATCCAGTTCCATATGTGGTTTTCACTGTACCCGGTTCAAGACAAGCTTGACCAAAAAGAGCAGCTTGTTGATCTACCGCACTACCAGCAATCGGAACAGCTCCACCAAGAAAAACGGTTGGATCTGTATCACCATAATATTCACTAGATGAACGAATTTCTGCCAACATGGACATCGGAATTTGGAGCTTATGTAAAATTTCCTCATCCCAACAACCGTGGTTGATATTCATAAGCATCGTTCTTGATGCAGTCGTATAATCTGTAATATGGAGCCTTCCACCTGTTAATTTCCAAATTAGCCAAGAATCAAGTGTTCCAGCAAGTAATTCCCCATTTTCCGCTTGTTCTCTTGCACCATCTACATTATCTAACACCCATTTTATTTTTAGTGCAGAAAAATACGCATCTACAATGAGACCTGTTTTTTCCTTTATCACCGATCCCCATTCTTCGTTAAGACGATCTGCTGCTCTAGATGTCCTTCGATCCTGCCAAACAATCGCATTATATAAAGGGATTCCCGTATTTTTATTCCAAACTACAACGGTTTCTCCTTGATTATCCAACCCCATCACGGTAATATCGTTTATTTGAAGGCCAGCCTTCTCCAATGCAGAGTTAATTGAGCTTTTGGCATTTTCCCAAAGTTCTATTGGGTCATGTTCGACCCATCCAGATTGAGGATAATACTGCTTCTGTTCAGCATAACCCCTAGAAACCATATTCCAATTTTCATCTAGAATTAGAGCGGTTGTTCCAGTTGTACCCTGATCTAAACCGATAAAATATTTACCTTTTCCCATCAACTACTCCCCCTTATAATGCTTTCTCAATAGTATCTTGTTTATTTATTGTTGATTTTGAATCTTTCGTTACCCAATAAGCGACTCCAATTGCAAGGAAGCCTGCAACAAGTTTGCTAATAACCACCGGTGTGATCAAATCAGGTTGTACACCTGCAGTAAATCCTAAATGATCACCTAAAGCTGCTGTTGCTGGAACTAACCATGCAGTGTTAATGACCTTTCCTCGGATATTCATATCTTTCATCATTTTATATACAGGAATGCTATTAGCTAATGTGATGACAATACCAGCTGCACCTTTCGCGTCCATCCCCAGTTTTCTACCAATCTTACTAAGAGGTTTGTCAAGGGCTTTTATAAGAAGGTGCAAGACAGGGAATGTCCCTAGTAAAACCACTGCTATAAGTCCAACAACTTCAATACCCTCCATTATTGGTGCCATACCAGGAATAGTTACTACTCCTGTTAATGATTCAAACGCTGCTGCTGCTAAACCAATGGTAATGACAATTGTTATGAATTTACCAAAGATTAAGGATCCTTTAATCAGTTGATTCGGCATCACCAGGAGACCAATAATAAGAAGAACAGATAAAATTAATACTGGAACTAAATTGACTAGAACCATACTTAAATCAAAACCTGCTATAACACCACCGATCAATCCCCCTATCGGTATAGTTGTCAAACCAGCAAGTAGTCCTTTTGCAAAGAATGGTCTATCTTCTTTTTCAATCAATCCTAGACCAACTGGAATAGAAAATACAAGTGTACATCCAAGCATTGACGCTACAATTAATCCTGAAAAAAGCCCTGCTTGTTCATCAATTGCCAATTCCATCGCCAGTGGATAACCACCCATATCATTTGCAAGAATAGAAGCAAACATAGCAGGGTCAGCACCGAATAGTCCAAATAGCGGTATAATAATTGGTCCTAAAACATTTGCTATTACCGGAGCTAAACATACAATTCCTACCATACCTAACGCAAGTGGTCCCATAGAATTGAAGCCTTCCTCAAACTGCTCACCCAATCCCAACTTGTTACCAAAAATTCTATCTAGCCCCCCAACCAATACACCTATTGCCATAACCCAAATAATAATTTCATTAAACGACATTCTCTTTCCCCCTTTTATTTTAAATTGGTATATGTTTTTGCCATAGTACCCAGATTAATAGATTTTGGTATTTTGTGTGTTCTTGTTTATTTTTGCAAACATTTTATGTATTTATGTGTAATTATAGTGATTTTGGAAAGCGATTACAATATCTTTTTCAAAAAAATTGATTATTTCATCAAAAAAAATAAACTACACAATTGTGTAGT
>NZ_JBALOX010000044.1:0-32989 GCF_036965165.1 Bacillus sp. JJ1521
TACTACCACTATCTGAGATTTACTACCACTATCTAAAAAATACTACCACTATTTTCAAAATACTACCACTAGATCTAACCCGACCTAAATCATAACTAATAAAAAGCAGGAATCCCCACCCAACGTCTTGAATTATTAAATAATGTCAATCCTACTACTACCAAGGAGGCCAAATTTATGTATGAATTAAAAACAAAAGAAAACGACGCAAGTGTCATTGAATTCATTGAAAAAGTCGACAACCTGAAAAAGAGAGAGGATGCTTACAAACTTTTAGATATTTTTACAGAAACATCTGGATACCCAGCAAAAATGTGGGGGCCAAGCATTATTGGGTTTGGTTCTTACCATTACAAATATGCCACCGGTCATGAGGGTGATGCGCCACTTGTAGGATTCTCACCTCGGAAAGCAAAAATTAGTCTATACTTCGCACCTGGGGAAACGAAGCGTGAGGAACTACTTGAAAAATTCGGCAAGCACACGACCGGAAAGGCATGTGTGTATATCAACAAAATTGCGGATATTGATGAAGAGGTCTTAAAGGAATTGATCATCCAATCCATAAAATTTCTACAAGAAACCTATCCAGCAGAATAAGTGAAACTTATATAAATACATAAAAATATTCAAATTTAGTTATCCCTCGAAATGGAGTACGATGAAAGTAACTTACCAATAAAAGAGGGATAAATATGACTTATACAATTAATGCAATTGACCATATTCAGCTTGCCGCACCAAAAGGAAGTGAGGATCAGGCTCGTCATTTCTACGCAACAATCTTAGGCTTCCAAGAAATCGAAAAGCCTGTGACGCTTCGAAAAAATGGGGGTGTTTGGTTTGCCTATGGATCTGTCCAAATCCACATTGGTATCGAGGACCCATTCTTACCCTCAAAAAAGGCGCATCCGGCTTTTGAAGTCCAAAACCTAGAAAATTTAAAACAGCATCTGCAAAACAATAACGTGAATGTAATAGATGACGGCAACCTCCCAGGTGCGACTCGCTTTTACGCGCATGATCCGTTCGGCAACCGTCTTGAATTTTTAGAGTGGAAATAGGAATGAACCACAAGCTGATTGCCCACAATATGGCTAATGTAGAAAATTGCCAATGTTGGAGGTGGTCAGTTTGCTAAAGGATACTAAAGAAGAAAGCCTTGAAATTTTTGTAAATGAGGCGCTTCGTGGAAAGCCCTACCTTGATATCGATCGCGTCATTCCTGAAGGAGTATCAGCATTTGCTGAAAAAGAAACGAAAACAAAGGATGTATAGAGGCTTTAGCCTCTTTTTTGTTTGAACAAGGTGGGGAAAAAAAAACCTAAAACAGATTTTGGTCAATAATGGTGGGTTAATTTGTATTTAATTGTAATACATTGAAGGATAACCACTAGAATTAGAGGATATTTATAGTGAATATGTAGGGGGTGAAAAGTATGAGTAAGGGAGTAGGTATCAACAACAATGATTCTACTGGAGTACAAGATAAGTCTTATTTTGACGGTGGTATTCTTCAATACATAGGTTGGACGTTATTAGGTATTTTAGTTACAGTTTGCACTCTTGGTATATGTTATCCCTGGTCTATTACTATGATATTGGGATGGAAGGCACGTCACACAGTCATTAATGGTCAAAGACTTCAATTCACAGGTTCAGCTGTAGGTCTATTTGGTAATTGGATAAAGTGGTGGTTGCTAACAATTATTACCCTTGGAATTTACTCTTTTTGGCTATTTATCGCTATGGAAAAGTGGAAAACAAAGCATACTTCATTTGCAAATTAATGAAAGTCCCTGTTCGATAGGAGCAGGGTCTTTGCTTTTTTTTATGAAAAAATACTATTTGGAAATGATGATTCTTAAAAACGGTTGAATAGATTGAAAAAGAGTTTTTCTCTCTAACAACAATTAATCCATTACAAAAATTGGCCATAAAACCCTTACTACATACAGGTTTTATGGCCAATCGTCATAGCGTCCCAGATAGGAATCGAACCTACGACCTACAGCTTAGGAGGCTGTCGCTCTATCCTACTGAGCTACTGGGACATGATATATTTGTGAACCACTATAGAAAATAATTATAGAATCAAAATGCACCAATGGTCAAGACTTATGAGCCAAATAAAAAATCCACTCTCCTTTTGGAAAATGGATTGATCATTCGTTAGGAAAAGCCACAATTGCCGTAATACCCTAAGAAAGTTTAAAACCACCACTCCTCAAAGTGGGTGTTTGCAGAAACGTTCCTGTATGTCCTTCAAGTCGCCATGGACGAAGGCCTGCCATTCCAATTTCAATGTTAAACTCCCTATTCCAGTTCAAAGGTTAAACTTTATTATGATTACGTACAATGTAGCTTGTATCTGTATACTACATGATTGAATCGATGAAATCAAATGTAAAAATAATCCAAAATGTTGAACTTTGTCATAGGATTTTTTGAATAACATGATGTGCCGCCACAGAACTTGATGAAACTGCCATCATTCAAAGGAAATAATTGAGGATTTTGTCGAAAAATATTTAGGGTACCTACACTTTTTGAATACATCCCTATATCTTGCAAGATACTAAATAAAAATGTATTTGAGGAGTTAGGAAATGAAGTCCAATAATGAACAACTTACTTCAGCAGAAATGGGAAAGCTTTGGGCGGTTTACATGGGGAACACGATGGGGATTTGCGTGCTAACCTATTATCAAAAACATTGTCAGGATCCTGATATCATGGAAATCCTTAAAAAAGCAAATAGCATCAGTAAAAATATCGTTGCGGAGATTACGAAAATTTATAATAAAGAAAATTTCCCTATTCCCATTGGACTTGATGTGAAGAAGGATGTAAACATGGATGCCCCAAGATTGTTCGCAGATGAATTTTATCTACATTATTTAAAATATACTGCAAAAGCAGGGCTGAGTCTTTATTCCACAGCGATTCCGATGATGATACGGCAAGACGTAAGAGATACAATCATTAAATTTAATTTGAATACCATCGATTTTTTAATTGAATTAAATGAAACATTGGAAAAAAAGGGATTTTTAACGAAACCACCTGCTATTCCAATCCCAAAAGAAGTGAGTTTTGTGGAAAAGCAGAGCTATCTAGCAGGATTTTTTGGTGACGTAAGACCACTACATGCACTAGAAATTGCCCACCTTCAAGATAATCTTGAAAACAATGTGGCGAGTAAGGGACTATTGATGGGATTTAGCCAAGTGGCGACTCATAAAAAGGTGAAGGAGTTTATGTTGCGCGGCAAGGACATCACAATGGATCATATTAAGGATTGTATGGCAAAGCTTCACCAAGATAATTTACCTGGTCATCCGTTACTCGATGATTTAGTGGAGGCATCGACGATTCCACCTTTCTCAGATAAGTTGATGATTTTCCATAAAATCGATATGTTCTCGATGAAAATTCGATCATATGCCAATGCGTTGTCACTAAATGGTAGACGAGACCTTGGGTTGATGTTTAGCAAATTCATTCTAGATGTTGGAAAATATGTGGAAGATGGTGCAAATATCATGGTTGATGAGGGATGGTTTGAAAAGCCACCACATGCCGTTGACAGAAATGCACTTGTCGATGATAAATAGCGGAAAAAGTCAGGCAATCACGGCCTGACTTTTTCATTTTAAGGTAATGTAATTTCGAATGGTTCAAAAAGAATCGGGTTAGGGATTGTTAAAGCTTTAAATTCTACATCTTTATTCTTCACTGCTTTAAATTCCTGCTTAAATAGGTTCCCTTTGATTCGTTTGGCAAGCAGATCTTCTTGAAAGGATAAATCCTTGCCATCCTTTGATTCTAACCATGTACGATTCCTTGTTAAGTTATCGTCAAACGGAAATTCGCTTTCCAATTCAAAATAAACGACCGTTTTATCATCAAGAAACTCTACATCCGTCACCTTAATTTTTCCTACATCGCCTTGGTCGATCGTTAATGGAGGTTTTTCGTTTAACGAAACGGATAGTTCCTCAAAAGCCCCCATCTCAGTTGGAATCTTATATGGAAGGATTGTCAGGCTTTTCGCTCCATCTTTAATTGGCGTATAAAGATAATCAAGTTTTGCAACCTCAACTCCGTCGATGGCTTCCCCATTCCCACTGCCAGTAAGACTTCGTAGAACTCGACCCTGATCATCAATCATAGCAAAGTGTAAATCCATATAAGGATCAATTTTTGTATTGTTAGGGTCTACTTTTACTTGAACAGCTAAATCTGTTCCGGCTGGGCCAATTTTTACAGACTCTACGGTCACTTCCGCATCATAAATGATGTTCGTTATGTTTGGACGAATAACTATCACTTCATTTGATTGCTTCACCGGAAATTCAAATTCCCAATTCCCAGGCACTAGGCCAACCGCATCAATAATAACCTTCATATCAAACTCTTCCGGCAATTCTTCTGTCGGCTTAATATCCATGACTATTTCATATTTAGATGGGGTAATAAATTTTCCTGTGCTACCTGCACCAAAATTAATCTCTTTCCCGTCCACCAAAATGGTTGGTCGCTCAATATCCCCAACTGCAATGAGTGACTCGTGGGTAATGCCGAATGTTAGCCGAGTTCCATCATAAAAAATTTCATTCATTGTGAGCTTCACTCCATTATCTTTTGCAGTCTGGTCAACTACTTGAGTAAGCCCACTTTTTCCGGCAATCTGTAGCCCTTCATCACCAGACTCATTGAAAAAGGTTCCGACTAAAGGAATTTCAGAAGCAACTTTTGCTAAAGTCGGTGAAAATGTAGCTGAACCTAAAAACAGGATAAATGCTGCAGCAATCGACCCGACAGTTGTTAGTATAATTTTATTGCGTCTTGGTCCTTGTTTTCGATTTTCATGGATTGTTTGTTGAATAATGCGATCAAGCTTCTCAACGGGCACATGAATGTTTTCAAGCTCTTGATTAAATTCAGGGAAATGTTTACTCATTCACAATGTCCTCCTTTAATTGATCTCGCAATAGGGCGATCCCACGGTGTATATTTGTTTTTACGGTTCCTTCTGGACAATCAAGAAATTCAGCAATTTGCTTTACCGTGAAGTCCCTGTAAAACCTTAAAACTAAAACAGTTTTATATTTTTCATCTAATCTTTTAATGGCATCCATTAAGTCGGAATCCGTTTGCTTATCTGTGTACGATGGTGTTTTGCTTTCGAGGAAATCCCGTTCCATTGGAATCACTCTTTTTTTTCTACGAAGTTGATCAATTGCTGTATTTATAAGAATTCGAGTGATCCAAGTTGAAAAATATGTATCATTTTTTAAATCCTTCAGAGAGGCGAGCGCCTTATAAACCGTTTCCTGGAACACTTCGAGTGCATCGTCCTCATTTTTCATATACAAAAATGCCATTTTATAAAGCTTTGTTTTTTCAGTATCAATTAATACTTGAAAAGCACGGTTATTTCCCTTTTTTGCCTTTGCGACCAGTTTACTTAAATTCAAAACTCTTCCTCCTTTCTTCTAATAGTTAGAGAAACTAGACATGCAAAACGTTTCAAATTTATAAAAGGATTTTGGCGGTTATTATCGAAATACATATAAATCTTATCATTTTCGAAAAAGGACTGAAGATAAAATGTCAGAAACACATTTATTTTTGTTCGGGGGAGGTCCCCCTTTTAATTCAACATTAGGGGAGAGGTTTGCGGATTTAGCTGGAAATCAGGCTACAAGGATTGCGATTTTGTTTCTTGAGCGACCAGGATGGCAAGACTATATGCCGAGCTATACAAAGGTTTTAGAAGATAATGGAGTGCATGACTTTTATTATTTTGCACTTTCGGATAACCCGAATCAGCAACAACTGGATCAGCTAGAAAAATGCACCGGGATAATAATTGGGGGTGGGGTAACCGAGTTGTACCGTGACTATATTGTCGATACTCCAGTCGGGGATATCATTCGAAAAAGATATAATGAAAGTGTCCCTGTAGCCGGTTTTTCGGCAGGTACCTTAGTCTCCTGTGAGCACTGTGTTATCTCACCAGAGGACACGATGCAACAAGAGCAGTTATATTTAAAAGGCTTAGGCTTGATTAAAAATTGTGTGATATCCGCCCATTTCTCGGAATGGGATGAAGAGGATAACCTATTAAAAGCCGTTTCTAAATTAAACGTACCTGGATATGGAATCGACGAAAACTCAGGTATTTATTTTAAAAATGGACAGTTGGTTGGGCATGAAGGAAGCGAGCCTCATTTCTATGATTAGGCATGCGGTAGGGGCAATTGTCTATAAGGATGATCAATTTTTGCTCGTACATAAAATAAAAATAAACACTCGGTCTGGTTCCGAAAAAATAACAGGTGAGTGGGATTTCATCAAGGGAGGAATTAAAGAGAGTGATGATTCACCTCGACATGCGATACTCCGTGAACTAAACGAAGAAACTGGTTCAACTGATTTTATAATTTTAAAGCAGTTCGATGAAAATATTAACTTTGAATTTCCTGAAAAAATGAAAATGAAAATAGGATTTGAGGGCCAGGAGACCACCATGTTTTTGGTTGAATTTACAGGGGATAAGGAGAATTTATCGCAATTAGATGAAGAAATTGAGGAACTTCAGTTTTTGGCAAAAAATGAGGTTATAGGAAAGCTCACTCATGAAGATACCCGTAGCTTTTTTATGAAAAATCTGTCCCAACTAAGCACAAAATGACAGGATGGAAAATCGTCTGGCAGATAGAATGAAGGTAAGGAGTGAGGGAAATGAGTTGGCTAGAATCATTACAAAACGCAATTGATTATATGGAGGACCATTTGCTTGAAGATGTGTCAATAGAGGAAATTGCAGGGCATGCGAATGCGTCCCCGTTTCATTTTCAACGCATATTTTCGATTTTAACAGACATCACAGTGGGTGATTACCTCCGTCGTCGCAGGTTAACACTTGCAGCTGAAGAATTATCGAAAACAGAAACAAAGATAATTGATCTAGCCTATAAATATGGCTACGACACTCCCGAGGCGTTCACAAAAGCCTTTCGGAAACAGCATGGCGTAACGCCAAGCGAAGTCCGAAAGGGGATTGGAAGGCTGCAATCATATAGCCGCCTGGTCATACAGGTGAGTTTGAAAGGAGCAGAACCAGTGAAATATCGTATCGTTGAGAAGGAAGGATTTAAAGCAGTTGGAGTGAAGCGTAATTACTCATGCGTGAATGATGAGCATCTCCGTAGTATTCCGAAGTTATGGGAAGAAGTGAATTCTGACGGAACCTGTGATGCATTGATCCCACTGATGAATGGCGAAATTAATGGGATTTTAGGAGTCTGTGTGAGTGGTTCGAAATCGAGGGCAATCGACTATTGGGTAGCGGTGGAAAACGTAGATGGTGAACTAGGAAAGTTTGACGTTTTAGACGTTCCTGCATCAAAATGGGCCGTATTTGAAGTACATGGTGCAATGCCAGACGCGATGCAGATCGCATGGAAAAAAATCTACTCAGAGTGGTTTCCATCAAGCGGATATGAGTATGCCGGAACAGCTGAATTCGAAATGTATCCAGACGGTGACGCATATAAACCCAATTATTACTCAGAAATTTGGATACCGGTGAAGTAAAGTGTTGGGCCCCAGGGAGATTCCTTGGGGCTTTGTTAGTTTGATTAGTTAGGGGTATTTTCATTAGTGGAAGTATTTTTAGGATAGTGGCCGTATTTCTGAAATAGTGGTAGTAAATCGGTGATTAGTGGCAGTATTTTTAATATAGTGACAGTAACCAAATAGTTAGAGTCCATCAAGTTTTATTTTTTACTGAAAACATGGACAATTGTTTGCCAATTATCAAAAATACGGCTAATTAATTAGCTTTTCAGTCAATAATTTGAATCGATGTCCGATAAGAAACTTGGTCTATGGTGTTTATTTTGAATCTATGGGTTTTAACGTGGTCCCTATGATTTTTAATCCAAATTTATGGTCTTTATTTCAAATCTATGGTCTTTAGCCCAATCCCAAGCAAGTCTATTGTCCAAAGATATATTTGGTTAGACAGAAAATTTGAAAAATATATAATGGAAATAGCGAATTAAAAAAAGTGAGGTGACTTCATGGATCTTCATTATCAAGAATACGGCGATACGACAGCGCCTCTGATGGTTTTCTTGCATGGCGGCGGAGTGAGTAGCTGGATGTGGGATAAGCAGGTCCACTATTTCAGCCAATACCATTGCCTCGCTCCAGAACTACCTGGTCATGGGAAAAGCGCCACTATTCCTTTTTCAATCAAAGACAGTGCAGAAAGAGTAATAACATTAATCGAAGAAAAATCAAAAGGTAAGAAAGTAATCCTAGTAGGATTCTCCTTAGGTGCTCAAATTATCGTGCAGCTTCTAAGCATGAAACCCGATTTGGTCGATATAGCAATCATAAATAGTGTTCTAGTTAGACCGATGACTTATGCTAGAAAATGGATTCAACCAACTATTAAACTATCAGCTCCACTTATTAAGAAAAAATGGTTTGCCAAACTTCAAGCAAAAACCTTATATGTCGGTGACGATTATTTCGATAAATATTATAATGAAAGCTCCCAAATGACAGCCGACACTCTTACCCGTGTATTAGAGGAGAACATGTCATTCTCGATCCCAGCCAATTTTAAAAACGCAAGCGCAAAAATATTAGTTACAGTTGGTGAACAAGAAAAATCGATTATGAAAAAGTCAGCCAATGATCTCGTAAAAGCAAATCAAAATTCCAGAGGTATCCTCATTCCAAACACGGGCCACGGGGTATCGATGGCAATGCCGGACTATTTCAATCGAATGGTAGAAACATGGATAAATGAAGAGGAAGTGCCGAAAGATTGTCAATTGGTCGCACCAATACCAGAGGTGACAGTGGGAAAATAAAAATGTGGGGGCTAAAATGAATATCTCAATGTATATAGGGGTTATTTTAGCAATAGGACTTATTCGCTGGGAGCAAAAGAGGTTGCAACTGAAAACCTTTCTAATGGAAGTTGTTTTTATGTGCATTTTTATTACCATTTTTCAGTTAGTCGTGATTATTATAAAGAATAAACTAAATATCAGGTCTGTTGATTTCTTGCCAGAAAGTTTAGAAGTATGGGTAGGAGGCATTATTATCTTTGCGTTTGCTTGTTATTTATCTTTCCGGGGTTGGCGAAAAAAAGGTGCCAGCAATTCTGATGAATAGTTATACATAGTCCGCGTTGATCGTTTATGGTCAACGCTTTTTTATGCATTTCCGAAAAAAGCAGCGGCAACATCACTAAATATGAAGGATTTACACCAGACTTATCGAAATGTAAATTAATACTAATTTTATAGGGAGGTAGACAAAATGAACAAACCACTTTTTAAGGGGATGGAGGGTGTTTTTATTCCGGTTAGGGACCCCGAATTGTCAGCGAAATGGTATGAAGAAATACTTGGTTTTAAACCTATTTACATTGAAGAAGAAGCGGCTGTTATGAAGATTGGGGAACAGTCCCAAACGGTAGTGTGTCTAGTAAAAACTTTAAATCATCAACCTATGAAATTCCCAGAAAATAATTTTGGGGTGGGGAAATATTATAATTTTATTCCTTCGGATATAGAAGAAGCCCACAAACAATTAATCCAAAAAAAGGTAAAGGTAAACCCGATAGGTGGGGAAGGTAACACCAAATTTTTTACGTTCTTTGACCCAGATGATAATCCTTTAGGGGTTTGCCAATAGAATTATTTTTTATGTTTGGTAAAAGCACAAAGAATTGGGAGGGAAAATGATGGATTGTAAAAAGCTTAAGAAGGTCTTTAGAGTGGTTGGTTTAAAAGGAAGTGGAGCTTTTGTCGATTACGGTGTAGAAGTACCAAAACTTGCACAGCAATTATTAGCTCGAAAATATGAGATTAAGAATCATACCGATATTGAAATAGCCCTTTTTGAGCCTAAAAGAGATAACAATCATCTAGAGGGATATTTTTATGTAGGGTTAATTGTTAATGACAATCTGACTGAAGTTCCTTTTGGAATGGAGTACATCGAAAAAGAACAAGAATATGCATCAATTAGGGGAGGTATAAATAATCTTACCAACCTCCACCAGCATTTAAAGAACTGGATAGATGAACAAGGCTATAAAAGAAATCTTGAGTCTTATATTATTGAAACTTATCATCCAATGTTGAGTGGAGAGGAAGAAGTAGAGATTTATTTACCGATTCATATTTAGAATCGATATTAATGAATAAATAGTAACACTTCATTAATAGGGAGCAACACGTATTTTTGTAAAAATATATGTGCACCGGAAGGATTAGTCGAATAGGAAGGTACCCAGATAAATTTGAAATAGGGGTGAATAGAGTGCATGATAGTACAATGAAGAATATGACTATTAAAGAGCTTGATGAATTAAAGTTAGTAGGTTTTCGAGTTTTATGCTCCGGTGAACAATATATAGTGGAAATACCTAAAGCATCAATACGTTTAAGCGAGCGTGTAAGCGAAATAAAAAATATTGTCAATCCACTCCATCAAGTTGGAGCATTTGTAGTTGATAATGAAACTAGTGATGAAGATGGTTATTGGATTTGTGTGGAAGTAAAAGAATTTGAAGATATTCCAACTGATATGGTGACTCTAACAGTACCACCTCAAAGATATGCTGTTACGAGGCATAAAGGTCACAATGAAAAAATTACAGACACATATAATCAATTACATAAATGGATTGAAGAGAAAAACTATTTAAGATTAAAAAACAATTGGCATTTAGAAATGTTGTATGAATGGAAGGATGCAAAAACAGTAGATATAGAGCTGTTTGACACTATAAAGTAAAATTCTTTTATAACCAAACAAAAGTAGAATAAGGCCTAGATAAACCTTTTAAGGAGTAAAAATGACATGGTTTAGGTGAAGTTATTGGTAATAATTGTAATGTTAATTTAAAAGATTTCTTTAACACAATTTCAAATACATTTAGCTATAGGAACTGTCTAAACGAAAATACCAAACTTCTTAGAAAAATAGGTCGTATGTTAGAGTAAATTAGCTACTAGGAGGATGGTTATGGTATATATCGCCCTACTACGAGGTATTAATGTGGGTGGAAAAAATAAAATCGACATGAAATTACTTAAACAAACCTTTGAACAAGTCGGGATGAATAATGTGGTGACGTACATCAATACAGGTAATATCATTTTTTCAAAAAATGACACATCAAAGGCTGAACTATCACGTATTTTGGAAGATGTGATACAAAATGATTTTGGATTGCAAATTAAAGTAATAGTACGTAGTGTTGAAGATGTCAGAGGAATCATCAACGCTATTCCAGAAATATGGAAAAATGACAATGAAATGAAAAGTGATGTTATGTTTTTATGGGATGAAATTGATGATGAATCTGTACTTGAGAATCTCGTCATTAAACCAAATATTGATACAGTGAAATATGTACCTGGTGCGATTCTATGGTCAGTTGATAAGAAAAATGTATCTAAAAGTGGAATGTCTAAGATTATTGGATCAAAGATATACAAACAAATCACGGTAAGAAATGTCAATACTACTCGAAAGATATACGAACTCATGCAAACTCAAGACAGATAGTTCTTTTGAGGTTAACTATTAGGAAAATAGAAAGATTAGAGGAATCTTTATGGGAGAACAAGAAAAATTAAAGATTTTTGATGAAAATAGAAACCAAATAGGGGTTGCTTCTAGAAGTGATGTACATAGGATTGGACATTGGCATGAAGCATTTCATTGCTGGTTCATCAGCAATGAGCAAGGAACAGATTATATATACTTACAGCTTCGTAGTAAAAATAAAAAAGACTATCCGGATCTATTAGATATTACTGCAGCTGGACATTTATTAGCTAATGAAACAGTTCAGGATGGAGTAAGGGAAATAAAAGAAGAAATCGGAATAGATGTAGCTTTTGAGGATTTAGTTCAGTTGGATGTTATTGAATATTGTGTTGTTAAGGAAAATTTTATTGATAAGGAGTTTGCGAACGTTTTTTTATATAAAAGCGAGCATACCTTTAATGACTTTACACTTCAAGTAGAAGAAGTTTCAGGAATTGTAAAAGCCCAATTTACCGATTTTGCTCAACTTTGGTTTGGTGAAAGGGACGAAATTGAAATTAGTGGATTTGAGGTAAAGTCTGATGGAAGTATGTTACTAATTGAGAAAAATGTAAACAAAGACAAATTCGTACCACATCAAACTTTTTATTATAAACAAGTTATTAAAAAGATAAAAGAACAGATTAACTAAAGCTTTCTTTTGTTTCGATTACACGAAAAAATAAGACCCTTCGATTTAGTAAAAATCAAGGGTCTAAAAAATATTTAATTATGCGCCTTTTCTAGAGCTAGTTTTATACCAAAACCAATCAGTATGGTACCTGTGACTCCTTCAATAATGTTTTGTGTTTTAGGTTTTTTCATAAAAGCACTTATCTGGTTAATTAAATAGACATAAAGTATAAACCATACGGCAGTTAATACAGTATAGGTGATACCCATTATTAGAAATGGTAAAAAGGTATTGCTTCCATGGTCAACGAATTGAGGCAGAAAGGTTAAGAAAAAGACAGCAACCTTGGGATTTAGGATGTTTGTAAGGAAACCTTGTTTAAAACATGATGTGTTTGCAAATTGGCTTTTTGTGTTCATCTCAATGCTTGCTGCTATTTCCTTTTTCTTCAAACCCCATAAAGTTTTAACACCTAGATAAATTAGGTAAACAGCACCAACGTACTTGAAGACAGAAAATAATAATGCTGACTTCACAATGATTGCTGAGAGTCCTAATACAGCGGCAGAAGTATGAATAATAAGGGCACAACAGGTTCCCGAAGCCGTTTTAAGCCCCCCGATTTTCCCAACGGTGACAGTATTTTTAGTAGCAATTGCAGTGTCCGGGCCGGGTAAAATGATGAGAAAAATACACATAAGAACAAAAACATAAAAGTTCTCCATTTTATTATCACCTTTCTGGTTATGATAGATTCCGAAATTGATATTCTTACATTGTATTATATTTTAATCGTGTTATTAATTGAACATTAACTTTTTTAATCGTGTTAGTACTAACCTCATGCAAAAAACAAGGTCCGTCCTGTTTATTCAAGACAAACCTTGCATTATCCCCGTTGTTTTTTATTCTTCGCAATGGATTGTTTAATCAACGCCTTGCTACACATGATAATCCCGGTCAGAAATGCCGTAATGGTGTAACCGAAGGGTAGGTAAAAAAAGCAAAAAAGCGTTGAAAAAAACAACCAAATCAGCCAAAAGGCTAACTCCTTATTCATGGAGAATTGACTTTCTCTGCGTTAAGAATATGATCACTGATCACTTTTGCAAGGGCCTCAACGGTATTTTTTAATTCCTTCAAATCGTTATCTACTCCACCGACCTCGATTAGAATGGAATTTTTCGCTAAATCTTGATTATACACGCCGTTCCCTTGATCCAGTCCCTTTGCAATCACGCCCCTGCTGATTCCCGGAAAATGCGATACGATTGATTTGTTAAGGGATTCTGCTAATGCATAACTTTGATCAAAATTGCTACTCGCTTTACCGACGACAAAAAATACTCTTGCATACGGCTTGTTGTTGATGGTGACCGTTGAACCATCTTTCCGAACACTGTCACGGTGAATGTCGATTAAAAAGTCGATATCAGAGTCACTGGCCATTGCAGATTGGACGATTCCACGTGATACCGCATAAGATTGGGTGGTTCCCCAGCCTTTTTTCTTTAATTCCTGTCCAATGTTAGTTGTATCAACAACTGTGCCAATTCCATATTTTTCAAGTTCCTTACCGAGAAGTTCGCCGACAAGTGTGATGTTTGTTTTAGAATCAACCGCCTTATCCTTATCGGGGTCGCCTGTTAGTCCTAGAAGAGGCAAGAAGGATTCAAAACTATGTGAGTGATAAACGAACACCTTTTTATCGGTTGTTGGATTCACAGGCGGTGTCTTCGGATCATCTTTATTGAGTTCTTCCAATTCCTTTTGAGCCATTTCCCTTTCCTGAAGTAAATCATCTAAAGGAGGGGCTGATTCGAATGGAAGGGTGGTGAAATCTGTGCCCTCTCCGGAAATCAGAATTTCAGTATGGTACATCGATAATCCAGGTAGTTCTTTACCAAAAAAGCTTCGTAAATCACCGTAGTTAAATTGAAGGGTTGATTCTATTAAGATTTTGGTGAAAGATTCTTGCTCCTCATTTACAGATTGTCCAAAATAGGCATTCTCAAATTCAAGCAACTGAACAAAAAACTCCGTCGGAAATGTTTGAATGTTAATATCGAATTGTCGAAAATTAATCCAATCATTTTTGATAGAGGATATGCTTGAAGCAGCCGCAAAACAAATGAATACCGTTAAGATAAACGTAAAGGCAATCCTAGTAAGAAACACCTGCCTGTATTCAGAACTTTTCATGATATCCGTCCTTTATTCCTTTTGGACATATATATATGAAAAATGGTATTAAATTAGAATGCAAATTTAAAAAAGCATGGCGAACCATGCTTAGTCTATGTACCGCTAGCTAAATTTCAATTGAGCTCGTAATTCTAATGTCCTTCACCATTTCCGAAATTACTACCCGTCACATCTGCCATGTTTTCGATCGCAATCAAGGCAGTTGGGTCAATTTCATGTGCAATTTCCCTTAGTGTCGAAAGTTCAATCCGGCTAACAATTGTATAAATAATTTTTTTAGGTTCATTTGTGTAGGCACCTTCACCATGAATAAAGGTAACCCCACGTCCCATAACCTTATTCAACTCATTCGCAAGCTCATCAGGCGAATCTGAAATAATCGTTACTGATTTTAATTCTTCGATACCTTCAACCACAATATCAATCATTTTAAAGGCAATGTAATAGGTAATTATCGAGTACATGGCCGTTTCCCAGCTGAATACGAGCAAGGCTGCTAGGATAAAAATAAACACGTTCATGATCATAACAGTTTGTCCAACCGACACTGGTCGTTTCTTGCTTACAATGATGGCCAAAATTTCAGTACCATCCAATGCACCACCGGTCCTGATGACCAATCCGACACCTGTTCCTAAAATAACTGCACCAATCACCGTAGCTAAAAACAAATCATCTGTTACTGGTTCAAAATGATGCAAATAAGCAGTAAATGCTGATAATACTAAAACACCAAACAACGTATGTAATGTAAACTTTGCTCCCATTTTCCGGTATCCAAGAAAAAGGAATGGGATATTTAATACAATAAGAAAGATACTCATCGGAACACCAAATATCTTCGACGCAATGATAGAAAGACCAATAACCCCACCATCCAAAATATTATTTGGTACTAAAAATAGTTCCAAGCCAAAGCCCGCAATAAGAGCCCCGATGGTAATAATAATGAGTTGTTTAATTTCTGTTAGCACACGTTTTTTCTTTGTTTTTACCACTAAAACCAAGCCTTTCAATTTAAAGATAGAAATTCCTTTTTAATATTACCATATTTTATATGTTTGCTTACAATTTTGAAGGGAATTAATACCTTAATGTGGAAAATAGAATAAGGATGAGTTATGTAAAGGGGTGATTTTAATGGCAAGAATAGTCGGAGTTGAGATTAGTAGCCAAGAACCTGAAAAAGCGGTTCAATTCTATTCAACCGTTTTTGGATGGGAAATAGGAGATCCAAATTGGGGATTTTGGCCCGTTAAGAGCACGAACCAGTGGAAATTCAGGGGGGTATTAGCAAAGGACCACATGATTACCCGCATGGAACAAGGATTCAAATTGAAGTTGATTCCATTGACGATACAATCGAAAAAGTAGTAGATAATGGAGCTATGATAGTCCGCGAAAAGATGGAGTTTGATGAGTTTTACTTGTCATATTTAGTCGATCCAACTGGAGTGGGGTTTGGACTTGTTGAGAGAAAATAAGATCTCTTTGGAAGTTTTATGTGCCGCAATATAAAAGAATATTGGGCACATTTCATTGTTTTTCATTCCTACTAAAATAGGGACCAAATAAACCAGTTTCGTGGGTAATATGAAATATCAATATTAATACTCCTCATTCTTCGTCGGAATAAGTGACACTAGGAATATAGTTGTCGTTCTTGTTATATAAAGGTGGAAAGCCTTGAAACCCCTTGTGCTTATGCAACTTCCATAATAATACTAGAAACATAATCTCCATGATAAAACCTAAAGGGATCGTAAAGAATAGGTACGCTAATTTAGCGTTGCTAGAAAGATTCATCGCAAATGTATGTGACAGCGAGATAGGAAGCATGACGGTCATGTAAATTTTAAACGTTTTTGAGCATCTTCGTATCAAATATTTATCCCCGATTGGCGTAACAACTTCCATGATTAAACGAAAAACAAAAAACACCAAAATCAATTTTGAAATTTCAAGGATAAATGTATATATATCCAAAAGAGCAATGTTTACAAATGATCCGAATTCATTCACATTTGCATTTTGTTGTAAAAACACAGTCGGAATACTAATAATCATAAGCCCAATCAAAAGCTTTTTTAGCTTGCTCCCAATTCGATTTTCTGGTGTTAATGCCGCAATTCCTGAATAAATCAAATAATAGCCGACTGGATCAGGCAAAATATCGATGACAAACAAATGAATTTCTAAAAGAATAAAAATAAATCCCCAGAACATACGTTTAAAATGAATATTCATCAACTTTCACCATCCTTCTTGGCGATAATTCGATTTATGGCCTCTTGGTCTAAATTGGGATGATCAATAGTGGGAATCTCATTTACAAACTCTTCATCTGACTCTGTTTTACCAATCAGTTTTATGCTGAATTGGAAATAGCTCTCACGTGTTGGATTAAATTGCATCATAACCGGCATTCCTTCATTTTGTTCCAACTTAAAGGGAAGTATGTCATTAGTTAGTAAAACGCCAGGTCGAGCGTTCCACTCTGCATCACGCTTTGCGTTAAACCAAACTGGACGGCTACCACCAGTCATGTGTTTATTCAACTCGCGTAATTTTTCTTGACCCAGATTCACTTTTACCAGGATATCGTCGGATATTTCCTCGGCAAAAGGAATCTCCACTTTCTCAATCGTGATTGGCTGTATAGCTACCATCGATTGCTCTGCAAAATGCTGATTGCTTCCATAACTCATTCGGCTCTCTAGGACATCGGGAGTTTCAGATCTTTTCTTAAGAATGACTTCGCCGATATCAGCCTGAACCGTTATACCATTTGAAAAATGAACCTCTATATCCGAAAACGATAAAGGACCTTCACCCTCATACTCACCCGGTATTGTAAGATGAAGTGCTTTTAAATAATGGTGAGTGTATTCATTTTCGAATTGAGGTACCGCTTGTGATTCCCACATAAAAAAGTTGTTGTTTGAAGCGGGATAAGCTTCGACTCCATCAATCATTACATAGTTCACCGTGGATGTGTCTGACTTGTTTGTTAAGTAATAAAATGTAAGTGTCGTCTCTTCTTCTTTATACATAGTAAGTTCATAATAATGATCCAAAAATATTGGGGCATCCAACTGCTTCGATTGAAAATACATAAAATTTCCGATAAAGCTAAGGATGATGATTAGTATACTCACCCAAAATATTTTACCTTTCAAATAAACCCCCCCATTCTAAAAATCTCTAACCCTATTTTACCATCTGTGGATGGAAAGTTATTTATTAATTACAAGTTTATTGAAAACATGTAAATGATGTAAGGTCGTATATTTCTAACGAAAGATTTAAATGGTATAATTGGAAATAATAAACAAAAGAGGATGATACCATTGGCAACGGAGGATTCGAAAGCAAAAGTTGCAATAAATCCGGAGTTTTTACCCTTTTTGAAAGGAAAAAATTCAATAGATGAAGATGTTAATTTATCATTAGCTATTTATTTGTTTACCGCAAAACAACTTACATTAACAAGAGCCGCGGAACTGTGTGTTAACAGTTTATCCGATTTTATACGGATCCTAATTGACCATAATATTCATTGGGCTGAATACACGGAGGAACAAAAACAGACAGATGATGAAAACATTGAATTTCTTGTTAATGAAAGAAAAAACGATTAATTAAACTAAAAAACTACTCATAAAACCTCATGAATCTAGCAACTTAAAGTGTCTTCATTAATAATCCTCTTTTTCTAACAATCTCAAAGTTCAATAAAATAAATAATCAATTAGGGGGAGAGTCATTTGTATTACGATAGCGTAAATTGGGGCATTAGTACACTATTATTCTTGTGGGTCACTTTTCTTATTTTTCAAAGGTTTGGCTATAACCGACCCCCAAAGAGCAATCCATGGAAAAAGGATATAATTCTAACGTTCATTCAAGCCTTAGTCATCACGCTGTTGCTTCCGTTTATAGGGATGTTGTTTAAATACATATTGGGATGGGAATAGGGTCATTTTCTTCGGAGAGTGGCTTCTATTTTTGTGATAATTCTTTTTTTGAAATAGTGCGATAATTTTGAGGCGATATCGTCTAATGTTATAGAAGGTAAAATAAATCAGGGAGAAAATTTGAATATGAGAGATAAAGAGATCATTTCAGATTGGTTCCATCAATATAGCGATGATATCTACAATTTCCTGTTGTATCGATTAGGAAAAGCCGATGTTGAGGATTTGGTCCAGGAGGTTTTTATAAGGGCTATGAAGGGACTTTTTGCATTTAAAGGGGATTCGAATCCAAGGACGTGGCTCTACAGTATAGCCAGGAACATCGCGATTGATGAAATCAGAAGGAGAAATCGAAATAAATGGAGAACAATACTGTCTTTCGATTCCAGTCACGAGCCGAGAACGGACAAAACACCGGAAGAAGTTCTTCATTTATCAGAAGAGAACAGAGTGATTTACGAAGCGATACAATCTTTAAAGTCAAACTATCGAGACGTGATTGTTTTAAGGGGAATAAAAGGGTTTACTGTTCAAGAAACGGCTGAAATTTTGCAATGGAGCGAAAATAAAACGCGGTCAACCTATCATCGTGCCAAAGCTGCATTGCAGCAGCGGGTAGGAGGTGCTACTTATGAATAATCACTTGGATAATCAACTTCGGTCAATGCCAACAGCAAGACTAGGTTTTGAAGATAAAACAAGGATGCACGAAACATTAATGAACTACGAGGAACATCGACTTCAAAAAACGTGGAAAAAAATGAAGTGGACGCTACCAACTATTAGCGGTTTAGCAGTAGTTGCTCTATTAGCCTTTTTAATTTGGACCTTGCCACAAAATATATTTTCGCACCAGGCGTTTTTAGCGGAGGAGCAGATTGCACAAATAACGGAAATTCAAGAAATTGAGAGAAAGATTAAACTTCCAACTTATGCACCTTTTGAAGTTCATGAGGTTGAATTCCTTCAACAATATCTAGGACCTAAAGATTTTAATAATGGGGAAGGGGAACCAACACCACTCGAACCTATAGATCCAAAACTTTATGTCCAAACCATTATTTATCTATCAAATGAGAAACCGTTTAAAGGGATTCACCTTATCCTTGCAGATAGCATTAAAGAAGAAGTCGCTACAAAAGAATATGAACCTATTGAGTTGAATAATGGAATCAAAGCATATTATATGTTTAATGGTAATGCCCAAATGATGTTTTGGTCTGATAATGGTGTTAATTATCATTTGAATGTAATAGTCGAAAACAAAGATAAAACAAGCTTCAGGGAAGAACCAATTTCGAGAGAAGAAATTATTAAAATCGCAGAGTCGTTTAGGGACTATAAAAAATAGGATCTTAAAAAGGGGGATACCTAAATTGTATTTACTTTTAATGGTCTTGTATGCAATTGGTATTGGTGCGGTAGGGTGTGCATTATTAATGTTAATGGTACAAAAGGATAGGAAAAAGGCACTTGTAATTGGAATAGTGGGACTCCTTATAATCATAGGGGCAATGCTATCCAATAAGCTTCGTCCTTCCTATGAAAAAGAAAGTTCGATTTTGGTTGAAGAAAAAGCTGTTACAAATGAAAAAAATAGTGATGGACTTTACGTATGCAAAGTTAATGATCCATATACAATGTTCCAGTATTTTGACGAAAGTAAGGAAAAAACAGAAGAATTTTGTTCGCAGTTTAAAACAGGTGAAAGGTATGATATCAAATACGGCTTTAAATCGGGGACGTATACTATTTTAGAGGTGAAATAAAAAGAAGAATTAAAAAAGGCGCTTGGAATCAAGCCAAATCCCGTTAAAATGGTGTTAATGAAAGTCATATAATCTGCTTGACCCTCTACATTCGGTGAGAGCTACGTTTCGGAATTTATTAGACTGGTTGCTTTTCACCTTATTTTCCTCCAAATATTTTTTGAACTTGACCCTCAAACCAAGATGAGCCCACCCGAATCATGTAGTGAAAGGTTTGGTGGGATACATGAACGAACATGCTATTAAGTTTAGTTATGATGAAATCGACCAACTTATTGAAGCGATGGATAAGGATGTTTGGAAAGATATAAAATGGAAATTTGTTACTGAAGAAGAAATGGAATCATTATTAAGTACCCCCTAAGGCGGAGGCCATAGGGGCTTATTTATGTTTTCATTAATCCTGTACCCAATCTAGATCTTCGTTAATGATTAGATTGTAAAGCCAATTTTCACCCACTTATCTGATAATGCTCACCGTTAATCTGAATATGGTCTTCGTTCAAAAAAATCATGGAAGACTCGTTTTCAAAGTGAAAACTAATGTTCATCTCGTGCAATGTAAAATTAAAATAATGCGAATTTATAAGAGCCATATCTGAAGGTTCAGCTATCAATTTATTTATGAATACTTCATCGCTAATTGTGGTTTTTAAGTAAATGTCCTCGTTGTTCTCAGTTTCCTTAGGCCATAAAATAGTAATTTTCTTTGTTTGTTTATCTTCTAATAGCTTCCTTATTTCCTCACCATAAGTAGTTTGCGAGATTATGTCATTTACATAAAAAACAACAAAGGCAGAAATGGCCCCTACAACCATTAGTAAAAGGGATAACCGATACCTTTTTCCTTCTACATACTTCCATTCCATGAATGCCTGAAATCCCCAAAATGTAATTAGAAATACAATGAGTAGCCATTTAAGTTGATTCATATTCTCTATAACAAAAAATAGATAAGCGCTACCAAAAAATAGGAGTACGATTAGGAGGCCACCTACGCGGAATTTCACACCACCGTCTGATTCAGTGACATTGTACCCGGGTTCTAATCGTTTTCCTATTAAACTATCAATCATTGACAAAGTTAAGAAGAGTAACAATAAAATAAAAAACCATCAAAACCCTCCCAAATCACTGCCCAAAGTCTTTTTTTTATTATACTGATTATTAGAAAAATATACCAGTTATAGTCAGTCCAAAGCGTAATTTTTGTACAAACTCCGCTAACATGTCAAAATGAAATAGAAAAAGGTAAAAATACTAAGTAGCGCATACAAAAACTGTACGAAATGAGTTCCTTTTGTTTTTAATAAATGACTTCCATGCAGGAAAATTTGTTTCGCCTGCAGAATAAAGGAGAATAGAAATAATGGTGAATGAAGTAATTGTCTACACTACAAATGATTGTGTTGAATGTACCTTTGTAAAAAAGGTGCTCACTGAAAATGGGATTCCGTTTGACCTAAGAAACATTGCGGAAAACGACGTCTATCAAAAAGAAGTTGAACGCTTTGGCTTTTTAGGTGTGCCTGTAACAGTAGTTGGAGATCGTGCTGTCAAAGGTTTTACTCCTGAATTAATCGAGTTGTTAGAGTCGTTGAAAAAGTCATAAATGCATGTGTTGGGTAAAAGTGGAAAAGTTAGGGAACCCTGATAACACTCACACTAAAAAAAGATGTGAATAAAATATTGAACCAATCTTAAATAGGTGAACCTTATGGAGAAAATAAAAAGCTGGGCAAAGAACTTAAAAAAACAAATATTCATCCTATATTTTGCATATAAGGATGCACGAGTACCTTGGTATGCAAAGCTTTTTACGGCTGGTTTGGTGGCATATACATTCAGCCCTATCGACCTTATTCCTGATTTTATTCCCATCCTCGGATACCTTGATGAGGTCATTCTTGTTCCAATTGGAATCATGTTTGCGATGAAAATGATCCCAAAGGCTGTGTTAGCGGACTGTGAAGTAAAAGCAGAAGAATTAATGATAAACGGAAAGCCGAAAAATTGGGTTGCAGGAACCCTGATCCTTCTTCTTTGGGGCCTACTCTTCATATGGGCTGCCATAAAGGCCTATCAATATTTTAAAATTTAAAATGTGAACCTGCATCTCAAAACGAAATGCAGGTTTCCTTATTGGATTTTTTTGTGCTTTTTTCATTATGACGATAGAAAAGTATTATTACGGATAAAACAAAAATAATGACGACAGAACAGAATTGTTGGCGTCGGAACTGGACTGAAGAACTAAAAAAGCGCTGTCACTTATCAAATTATTATGATTAATTTTGCTTTAACTTGATGTTTATGCTTTTTTTACATGTTATAATAATCTAAAGTGAAAAAAGTTTATTTGTCATGCCTTAACGCGTTCACAAATACAAATTGGGTTGTCGGAACCCTTAGACCCTATAGATAACTTCTCACTTTTAACCGGATTTTAAATAGTCTAAAATTATAATATTGAAATATTAATCTATAAAACTGCCATCCTTATATGGCCAAGATTGAGACGAGAAAGAATTGTCCGACATTGGCAGGCCCGATTTTTGTGACCGCCTTCATCTTTTTTGTCCAAATTTTAAAAGAAAAGGTTGATAAAAATGAGCAACATAGAAACCAAAACAGATGTCATTCTAATCGGTGCTGGTATCATGAGTGCGACATTAGGGACACTCTTAAAGGAACTAGTGCCTGAATGGAACATTACCGTTTTTGAAAAGCTCGACAAACCAGGAGAGGAAAGCTCTCACGAATTAAATAACGCTGGGACAGGTCATGCTGCACTGTGCGAGCTTAACTACACCGTTGAAAAATCTGACGGAACATTAGATATTAAGAAAGCAATTAATGTTAACGAACAATTCCAAGTTTCCAAGCAATTTTGGGCATATCTTGTGAGGAATAATTTAATTCGCAACCCACAGGATTTTATTATGCCGCTGCCACATATAAGTATGGTACAAGGTGAAAAAGACGTCGCTTTTTTAAAGAAACGTTTTGAAGCGCTATCAAAAAATCCATTATTTAAAGGGATGGAATATTCCGATGATCCATCAAAATTAATGGAATGGATACCACTTATTGTGAATGGACGCACATCCACTGAGCCAATTGCTGCTACAAAAGCAGACACTGGAACGGATGTGAACTTTGGAAATTTAACACGGATGTTGTTTGACCACTTAAAGAATAAAAATGTCAAAATCAATTACAACCATAGTGTAAAAGATGTAAAACGTTCAAGCGATGGCTTATGGGATCTAAAGGTGAAAAATCAAGATAGCGGTGCCGTTGAACACCATAAGGCTAAATTTGTCTTCATCGGAGGCGGAGGAGGAAGTCTACATTTACTCCAAAAATCAGGCATCCCAGAAGGAAGACATATTGGTGGATTCCCAGTTAGCGGAATTTTCATGGTATGTAATAATCCTGAAGTTATTGAAAAGCATCACGCCAAGGTATACGGAAAAGCAAAGGTTGGTGCGCCACCGATGTCTGTTCCGCATCTTGACACACGATATATCGACAATAAAAAATCCCTTTTGTTTGGACCATTTGCAGGCTTCTCACCGAAGTTCCTAAAAACGGGTTCAAATATGGATCTAATCACATCGGTAAAGCATGATAACTTATTAACAATGTTAGCTGCTGGTGTAAAAGAAATGGCACTAACCAAATACTTGATTCAACAAGTGGTGTTAACAAAAGAACAGCGCATGGAAGAACTACGTGAATTCATCCCGAACGCGAAGAGCGAAGATTGGGACTTAGTGGTAGCTGGTCAACGTGTTCAAGTAATCAAAGACACTGAAACTGGCGGCAAAGGAACTCTTCAATTTGGTACCGAAGTTATAACAGCAGCTGACGGCTCAATTGCAGCCTTACTAGGTGCATCACCGGGGGCATCAACCGCTGTTCATGTTATGCTTGAAGTGATTAATAAGTGCTTCCCGGAACATATGTTAGAATGGGAGCCAAAAATCAAAGACATGATTCCTTCCTTTGGGCTATCCCTCATGGATCACCCAGAACTCCTTGCAGATATTAATGAATCAGCGGGAGAAGCTCTTGGCTTAACCGAAAAAGAGGAAAAAAAAGAAAAGGAACTTGTTCTAAGTTAGCCCTTTAAGATTAAAAGAAATATAGATAAAAAGAACCTTCAATCTCGAATTGGGATTGGAGGTTTTTTATTCATTTAGAAAAGGGTTTTCTCAATGGTGAAGTTGTAACTGTTGATGGAGCATGAACAGCTCGATAAAAAATAAAAGATGTAATGAACATCGATATGTTTATTTTTCATAAATTTATAGACCGCAAAAAACCGGACAACTAGTGAAGTCCGGTTTTTAACCTTTATTTCAAATCAACCTTTAAAGTACCCAAACTTATTTCTTCCTTGCCGATTTTATAAGAAGGCTTCACCTGTATAAACATTGGTGGATTTTTACTATCTATTTCAAATATCATTTTAGAATTTGAAACGGTATTTAGGGATATTTTTTCACCTTGATCATCAACGATAGTAAAATGTAGGTTCTCACCCTCAACCCCAGCTGTTTGTAACTCTTCATAGGTTAAAATTGCGTTTGTTTTTCCAATGTTAATATCTTTGAATTTGAGGCTATATTCCTTGTTTGAAGAGAACAGGGTTTGATTTAATTCAATTTCTCGTGATGGCAATTTCTTAACGGAAAGATTAAAGGACCACTCCCCTTGTACCCCTGCCATGTGTGTAAATGTAATCGGGAGCGTTAACTCGTCCGGATTTTTCTCATTTGGGTTTTCCAAAATCATCGCACCGACGTAGTCATTGCCTTGTCTTGTTATTGTCCCCATGCTAGCACCCCAGTTAGATGTATCCTTCCCATCGAACATCTCATAGGTATACCCAGACTCCGGTCCTGTATCTCCTCCAAATGTATCAGATAAGTTGTCTCCAGATGCATTGAAGGTTAAACCAACAAATGAACCATCATAAAAAATCGATGTAATACTCATTTTGGCCCCATTATTTTCTACAGTTTCATAGATCTCCGTAATCAATTGATCTGCTGCCAAATCCTGACCAATCTGCATTTGATAATTTTCATAAATACCACCAATAATTGGTACCTGAGCTAGAACCTGATTAATAGGTGAAAAAATAAATCCTGATGCAAGGAGTACAGCAGCTGCTCCAGTAGTAAAAAGGGATGTTCGTTTTAAAGGCTGTACGTATTTTCTTTTTTGACGAAACTTATCTCCACGCTCAATACCTTTTTCGATTGCTAAATGTAGTTCTTGTGTTGGTATCTCCATATCGTTAAATAATTCCTTTTCCATAATAATCAGCCCCTAATGTTTTTCTTAATTCAGCTTTTGCCCGACGTAAATAGGTTTTAATTGTTGGTTGTGGCTTATCTAGAATCGTAGAAATCGTACGAATCGGTAAATCATAATAATAGAAAAGTAAAATTGCATTTCGATAGTTCATGTTTAGCGACGAAAGTGCCTTAGATAAATCGATTGATAGGTTCAACTCAGGGTCTTGGCTCCATTCTATAAGATACTCTAATGCCTCTTCCGGAAGTTGTACTACCTTCTTATTTCGTGCAAGCTCCTTGTAGGCTGTTCGCATTAAGATTTTCACAAGCCATGTGCTGAAAAAAACAGGTGATTTCAGCTGGTGAATGGAAATAAAGGCCTTATAGGTAGTTTCTTGTATGACATCAAGTGCATCCTCTTTGTTCCGCATGTGTAAATACGCAATTTTATATAATTTTTCACTTTCATATTTAATAAGTTGTTCAAATGCTTGTTTGTCACCATCAATGGCCAACTCAACTATTTTTGTAGAATATGACATTCGCTAACCTCCTTTCAACTGTTAGAGGCATTAAATAGAATAAAAGGTTTCAAAAATAAATGTTTATAAAATAATATAACATTTTGTCGAATAAAAAACTTTCCGATGTTCGCTGTTCTGTGAAGGATGAACTCTACATTTGTTGAAATTAATAGGATGGAAAATAATTTTTAATTAAAAAGGGGAACTCTCATGAAGATTAAGCTAGTTGATGTAACAGAGGATAATTTTTTTGAAGTTATCAAATTAAAGTCTGATGAAAACCAAGAAAAGTACTTTCAAATCTATGAAAGGTGGGTGGGATCAAATGCTTATTTTTTAGCAGTATGCCAAACATTTGGTTTCACACCAAAAGCAATCTATGATGGCGAAACACTAATTGGTTTCACTTCACATGGATATCATAAAGAAACAAATCGGTATGAAATGATTAGCATGATGCTTGGTCATCAGTTTCAAGGGAAAGGATACGGAGCCCCTGTTTTAAATGCAATTATTGAGGATATGGTGGATACGTACCAATGTAATGAAATCTATTTATCGGTTATCTATAATAATGAACGAGCCATACGAACCTATGAAAAAGCGGGTTTTAAACCAACTGGAGAGGTAGAACAAGGGCATCATCCAGAGCCTATTTATTGTTTGAAAATTGAATAAGAGTGTAAAATAAAACATTTTTAGGGAACCCTTTGAGTTCCCTTAGTTCATCTAATTCACGATTAGTTCCTACCACTTTTTCTTAGCGTTCCAACTACAATAGCAACCAATCCGAGTAAAGTGAGACTTAAAAATGCTGTTTTATTTCCGATAATGCTTCATTTCTTTCTATAATAATTACTAATTTTGGCACTCGACTGTTAAGCCAACCCTTGTCATTACTGAAAAAGAGGGTGTTCGAAAGTTGATACTTAGAACTATGGACACCCCTCTTTTTTATGAAAATGCTGACGAATATTTGACGACACCCTGTACATTTTCAAGAGATCCTTCAGCTAATTCGAGTGCCATAAACACATCATTCGGTACTTCAAAAGGAGCCTTAATATTCCAAAGATTAGCCTGTTTGAAGCCAAATCGTGGATAATACTCTTTATGCCCGAGCACAATAACCGATTGATATCCGAGTTCCTTAGCCTTCTTTAGTGCAGCATGGATTAAATGGCTTCCAATTCCTCTGCGCTGAAATTCCGGTGTGACTGAAATAGGAGCAAGTGCCAGGGATTCAACAGAACGATCACCATCCACAATCCGAATATTTGAGAGGAGAATATGTCCAATAATCTCATCATCATTAATGGCTACCAAAGAAAGTCCTGGTATAAAGGCATCGGATTTTCGAATCCGATTTACAAGAAAATGCTCTGTCTTGTCACTGTACTCTTCGTTCAAAAAAGCCCTTCTGACAACTTCCTCAGTATTGTGATATTCCTTAGGTCTTTCTTGCCTTATTACTGTTTTCATTTATTATCCTCTTTTCTTTCGTTTGTTTTTTCCTAGAATTCACAAAAATATAAAAGGAATAGGGAGATTAAAGCAGAATAGTACATAAATTGGATATATGTCCGTAAGTAAAGGATGTTGCATTTTATTTTGGGACTGATAGGAATTCTTCTCATTTTATCTATTATAAATTATCTTTCGGGAATCGGAAAAGAACTAAAGAAAATGAATCAAACAAATGAAAAGATCGTGGAGTTGTTAGAAGATTAAAAGAAGGGGATGGAAAGAAAATGAATCAACAATTAAAGCAACACTTAAAAGAACTAGAGGAAATGCACACAAACATCGAAGTTCGGAAAAGTCGTGAAAAATTAGGTGAAATACTGGCAGATGATTTTTTTGAGATCGGTAGTTCGGGTTATATGATTGATAAAAGGGAATGCCTTGAATCAGGGAGTGCACTAACGGATATGTCCCTCCATAATTATGAAATTTATCCGCTTGCACCAGACGTTGTGTTAACTACATATTTCATTGTCGATAAGACGAGGAACCGCAATACCCTTCGAAGCTCCATTTGGAAACGTATAGATGGAAGCTGGCAATTATATTTTCATCAAGGCACGATCACGCCATTGCAGCTGAGTGAAGTCCTTACAGAAGAAGTTTAACGAAACAAAGCCCATTTTCTGATGTTGGAGTTTTGATTCATTTAGAAAAACGTGCATGATTGCTATAATGAATATAGTTTAATTTATAATCAGGATGTGGTTTAAATCATTCATGCAATTTTCTTATTTATCATAGCTGGTATTGCCGAGATTGGTGGAGGTTATTTAATTTGGCTTTGGTTAAGGGAAGGGAAGCCTTTTTATTGGGGAATTGGTGGTGGAATTGCGTTAGCTTTATATGGCGTTATTGCAACCTTTCAAACCTTCCCATCATTCGGAAGAGTATATGCTGCCTATGGGGGCGTATTTATCGTACTTTCAGTCCTATGGGGCTGGGGGATTGATAAAAAAACACCCGATCTATACGATTGGCTAGGTGCCGGGATCTGCATCATTGGTGTGTCAGTCATGTTATTTGCACCAAGGCAATAGTTGCCAAGGCGTTGATCTATGGAAGGATCAATGCCTTTTTTCTTTTATTCGTTTTAGTTTTTTTAGTGACGGTTTTTATGAAAATAACTCCTGCAATTAAGGCTAACAAATTTAATGAATCACCAAAATTAATTGTAAACTGAAAGTTATTATTAACCCGTATATAGTTTCTATTATCCGATTTCGCATGTGCCACTTTTTCATTATTATCCAAAATGATCCCCCTCATTTTCTTTATAGACTGGTTGTCCTAATCCAAATATATGAACGAGTAAATCCAAGTATGCAACTTATAGGACTTGAGTATATTTATTGAAGGAAATAGAAGACTTGTCCTGAATATCATGGGAAGGAATATAAAGTACGGTGTTAACCTCTGATTATCGCTTTTATTAAGAACAAAAGGAGGAATTAGACATGATCAGTTTGCTTAATCTTGGTAGTCTTGTACATAGATTTATTGCTTGGATACTTCCTGTTGTTAACCTATCGCGAGGTAAAAAGTCAGACCATAAAAGCAGAGTGACTCTATCCGTCATTAGTCTTAGTGCTTGTGCTATTTGACTCTTATTTCAGATGTATTATAACTTCATCTAGTGAAGATTGAGGATTGGTCTGCTCTTATGGATACATCGGGTGCCGTGAGTGTCTGCCGCTATTCTCCTTCTCAGTGGTACAATCATATTAAATGAAATTACTTTGATTGTATATCGTGACAGATGAGACTGTAAAAAATGTGCGGATGATGGTCAAAATAATATATAATCATCTTAATGTAATAGGATTGGGAAGGTTATTCTATGGTGCTATATACACTTAAAAAGGACTATAAGGGATATAAAAGAGGAACACAGTTTTATTTGATTGCTGAATCAGAGTTTATAGGAGTTAAGGAATTTGTATTAAGGACGAAAGATTTAAAGAATAGTATATCACTTAATGAAAATGAAATTTTCACATATTTTACGTTGATAAAAACTAAATAAAAACATGTCACGAAAATCTCATCTTAATGCTCAATAATTTCAAGGAATATGAGTTAGGGATCTACAATTTTTATATTAGAAACTACACGTAATACGTGATAGGAAGGGATATGCATATGAGAGAATACATTTACATATTAAAATTAATTCCTCGATTACAAGAGGCACAAAATTGGACTGAAGAAGACCATGGTATTGTAACTGATCATTTTATTAGATTGAAAAAATTTTGTGATGATGGAAAAGTAATTCTAGCGGGTAAAACAGACAGAGAAGATGAAAAAGGTTTTGGAATCGTTATTTTTAAAGAAGAAAACGATGAAAAAGCAGATGCATTTATGAAAGAAGATCCAACTGTTAAGCTTGGACTTATGACAGCCGAAGTTTTCCCTTACCGAGTAGCGTTGTCAAAAATAGATTAATATTTTTTCAAAAACAAGAACATATTAACAAATATGTTCTTGTTTTTGTGGTGTTTTTAGAAAATCTAGTTTTTTAATTAACAAGGAAAGATACAAGCACCTACAATGATTAACAAGATAAACAACACAACAATTAAAAAAAATGGATTGAAACAAGGCTCAGGACAAGCATGCCCATACCCATAACTAGGATACTCATATTCAAAGCTAGGGGCTATAGGCTGTGGCGCTATATACGTTGGGTGTGGTGGTAAGAACTGAGTTTGCATCGCATTTACGTTAGATATATTTATATGCTCCATATTCATACTTCCTTTCTATATAGTGGAATTCCCTACATTATACTCACCTAGTCAGAAAATGCCACGTCTATGCAAGAAAATGGGTATTTCCCCCAAACGTTAATGTTTTCCCACTAATTAGTTTTTAAGTGAGTCGGATATAGTGTCATATTTTGGAAATGATGTGTGGTAAAATCGGTATAAAGAAAAATTTGTTGTTTACAAACATGGGGATCAATTTTATGAAGGAAGATCAGAAATTTTCATATATCAGTATGTTCTTTGGCGGAGTAGGAACCATTTTTGTTTTGTTTGCAGCAATTGAACTATATAAAATCAGCGGATCTACAACGGGATATTTTATTGCATTTTTTGGTTTCCTATTCACGATTAATTACATCAATTATTTAGAGTCAAAAGCAGGCGTAAGTAAAAAAGTAACCTGGGTTAGGGCGATACTTTCGATCATCGTCGTTTTCATAGTTTCATATTTTTTGTACTTCTAATTAGATAAAGAGACAGAATAGTTTGAAACTATGAGTGAATTCAAACGTATATTATTAAAAGACCTTCAAATAAGGGGGATTACTTTGGCAGATGTCATTATTTCTTTCATTTTCATGATACCTTTGTATGCAGTGCTGATTTGGACCTATTTTTATCCGGAGGAAAGTATGTTATTAGGACAAAGATGGAGATACAAGGAAGATCCAGAGTTTTCCGATGCTGCAATCCGATATACGAAATTTGGATCGATTGTAGGTGTATTCCTTATCACCATGATGTTTGCTTTCTATGTGATTGATCATTTCGTGATTCGACTACTCATCATTTTAGGATTCGTTTCTTTTGTCATAATTGGTGGTTATAGGGTGTTAAAAAAATATTTGGAATTCTAGAAAATTCAATTGGAAAAATGATCATTTTTTGTCAGGGATTTTTGTATAATGTATTTATGCACTGGAGGCATCTATAGTGCTTCCTTTTTAGTTGAAAAATGGAGGGGAAAATTTAATGGAGAATGAGGTTTTTGTGGATAAAGAGAAACAAGAAAAGCCGAAATTGAAGATAGAACGGAAAGAAGGGGAACCGACTGCAGCCTTCAAAGGAGCTTCATGGGCAGCATTGTTAGTTGGTGTTTCCGCTTATCTCATCGGTTTGTTTAACGCAGCAATGGAACTAAATGAAAAAGGATATTATTTTGCTATTTTAATATTCGGTCTTTATTCTGCTGTATCCTTGCAAAAAGCAGTAAGGGATAAAGAAGAGGGAATTCCAGTTACAAGTATCTATTATGGGATTAGCTGGGTTGCACTGATTGTGTCGATTTCATTGATGGGCATCGGTTTATACAATGCAGGAAGTATCGTTTTAAGTGAAAAGGGATTTTACGGAATGGCATTTGTTTTAAGTGTTTTTGCAGCCATTACCGTTCAAAAGAACATTCGTGATACACAAAAGGCAAGAGAAAGAGATTGAGAGAAAAAAAAGGATCATCCAAAGCTAAATGGATGGTCCTTTTATGATTTGAGTTTTTTTCGCTTCCATAACAGGAATGGAACCCAACTCAACAAAACGATTAAAACGATAGATATGCATGTTAGGAATACGGTATCCGTCATAAGGATACCGGTGTAGTCAGAAAGATCCATTTCCTGGGCATAGACCTGGTGCGGGTTATCGACATTATAAATAATAGGCATTTCCTCTGTATATTTGTTATAGCTATGCCATGTCACACCTTTTACGAGAAAAATTGTATCAAGATCTTCTGGTTTATACATTAATGTGATGTAGTATTCACTACTGTCGTATCTTGATGTACCTCTTTCAACACCGCGATCTGTTACGAAAGCTGTTGTCTCTGCATGGTTCTTTCCAAAATATTTTTCATATCCATTTACGAATGCCGATTTTGTATCGGTCGAAAGAAAAAGAAGAATGGCTCCAATTAAGCCACCAAAAACTAAAAAAGGAATAACAAAACCCGCAATTTTCTCTAAGTATAAACGTCTTGAAAAGGTAGTGAAAAATTCCCATATCATTCTTACTTTGGAAAGCCAATACAAAATATAGCCGATTGGATAAAGACTAAACACTGTTAATAGAATATAAAACCAACGGACTTCCTCTTTTAGCAGTGTTTCTGTGTAAAATTTACCTTCTACTTCATAGCCTGGAATCTTATCTCCAACGTTCACCTGATTGAATAAATCCCAACTGATTGTAATCATCGAATCATTATGTTTTGTGGGGATACTACTTTCAGGTAAAGCCCCGATTTGGACGGAATATATTGGACCTTCCAATAGACGGTTTATCACATATTTGCGCCAAACCCTCTCCTCGACGCGATTTTTTTCTGCTTCCTTCAGGAATGCTCGATGCTCCTGAAGATTATCGTAAATCGTAAAACTAATAAAAATAAATGTCGCAAATGCTAGTAGTTTTGACCAACCTAGTTTCTTCAATAAAAACATCCTTATCATACATTTTTATTAAGTATATGAAACTATCTTAATGAATATAAAGGGACTAAAGTACCACAGTCTTTTTATCTAAATTGGCCGCGAATTGAAATTTTTTAATAGTGAATGGAAGTATTGTGTTAAAATTGGTTTAAAATGGAATGGACCGATTCGAGGTGTTTTATGATAAAAATATTATTTTTCTTT
>NZ_JBALOX010000045.1:0-3180 GCF_036965165.1 Bacillus sp. JJ1521
TTCTTCTACTGTTAAAATAGGAATTAAGTTATAAAACTGGTAGATTAAACCGATTTGTCTTCTTCTAAAGATCGCTAATTGAGTTTCATTAAGGTCATAAATATCCGTATTATCAATGAGGACCTTGCCGCTAGTTGGGCGATCAACTCCTCCAAGCAGATGTAAAAGCGTTGACTTTCCTGAACCAGACGGACCAATTATTGCTACGAATTCTCCCTTTTTTACTGAAAACGACACATTATCAAGGGCCTTCACAGCTGTTTCACCTTTTCCGTATACCTTAGACAGATTTTCGATTTGTAAGATATTCATTCCTAAACCTCCATAAATTCGATGTTGAGTTCAGTATATCTATCTAAGATGACTATAAAGTGACTCCCAATGTGACAATTTATTCACTTTCGGTAGAGCAACAGCTAGATGACCTTTTTATAGAACTTAATCATAAAGATTGTCCCTTTTCCCTGTGCACTTTTTACCTCAATATCACCTTGCTGACTTTTAATAATGCTATAAGCCATGGCAAGACCAATTCCTACACTATCCTCACCTGCATTTTTCCCCTTATAAAAACGCTTGAATATATAGGGAAGGTCTTCCTTAGCGATCCCTTTCCCGTTATCCGCAATCATAATCTCGGTATACAGGGCATTTTCTGAAAAAGAAATTGAGATCTCTCCTGCATCTTGTGTGTGCTCAACACAATTCTTTAAAATATTAATGAGGGCTTCTGCTGTCCAGTTGAAATCTCCTATAAAAGAAACCTCTTTATCCCCGTTCACCATAAGGGTTTGTTGTTTAATATCCATCGGCACAAGAACAGGATGAATCACCCGCTCGACCAATTCTGAAACATACACGGTATCCTTTTTAAATGGAACAGTTCCAGCATCAATTTTCGATAACTTTAATAAAGATGACACGAGCCATTCAATTCTTTCTAATTGGACCCGAATATTATTTGTAAATTCAGCCCGCTTTACATCGTCTAGTTTCGCATCCCCTAATAAATCAGCCATAACCATCATGGAGGTAAGTGGTGTTTTTAATTGATGGGAGATGTCCGAAATCGCATTTGTTAATTTCAGTTTATCCTGTTGTAATAGTGAACCATGCTCTGATAGTTTTAAGGTCACTTTATAAATATCACTTTTTAATATACTAAGTTCCCCCTCATGGTTATCTCTTACATCTAGACTATAATCACCACTTGTGATTTTGCGTAAAAAGCTAGAGAGCTTTTCAATTTCGTTATATCTCCATTTTGTAAAAAGTAAACTACATCCTATCAGTAGGATCGATAAGACAACTATGTATAGTGCAACTTCTCCAGAAAATAGAAAATACGCTACCCCTGTTGCAAGTAGCGATATAAGGATGATCACAAGTAAAAAGTACTTGATTTCTCGGTTACGCAGCATGTTAGTCACCAACCTTATAGCCCATTCCGCGAATTGTTTTAATAATTTTAGGGCTTTGTGGTTCTTCCTCAAGCTTCTCTCTTAATCTCTTGATATAGACGGTCAATGTGTTATCATTTACAAAATCACCAGCAACATCCCAAATTCGATCAAGTAGCTGTGTTCTCGTAAGGACTTGACCAATATGATTCGCAAAAATCAGGAACAGACGGTACTCTAAAGCAGTCAAAAGTACCTCCTCCCTATCCTTATAAACCTTACCTTCTAGTGTATTAATTCGTATATTTTCTATCTCAATGATGTTCTTCGGCTGTACTGTCGAATTCATATTATAGCGGCGGAGTACCGATTTAATCCGTGACAGTAACTCACGAATTCGGAATGGCTTCGTAATATAGTCGTCCGCTCCCATATCAAGCCCCATGACCACATTCACTTCATCATCCAAGGCCGTTAAAAAAATGACCGGCTTATCCCCTTGCTTCTTCACCAATTCACATAATTCATAGCCGCTACCATCTGGTAAAGATAAATCAAATAAAAATAAATCAATTTCATTCCAATTTTCAGAGATGACCTTCTTTGCATCCGTAGCATTCTGACAAACAATCGTCTGGTACTCATCCTGCTTCAACGAATAATCCAAACCTGAAGCAATCGTTTTATCATCTTCAACAAGTAAAATTTTCATAATTACACCTTATTCTTATATATTTCTCCAATGCACTAGCGCAAATTTTTCCATATTATTCTTTCAGTTTACAACTCCATATTGATAAAAGAAACCAAGAAAGCAGGAATTCTTAGTCATGCAACTTATTTAGAAGAGCTGATTGGTTCCTTTTCTGCAACGGCAGAGTTTTCGTAAATTGACAAACATAATAAAAGTCATCTTTTTTTGTGCTTTCTGATTGTTCAATAAATAACAATCCTTGAAGAGTAAATAGTAAAATTGTAATCCATTTGTGAAAGGTTGAATAAAATGATTTTTATTCTGTTTCAGTATTTGCTATGTTTACCTACACCTATTTTATGCAAAAAAACATTAGTAAGATAGAACTATATACGACCTCTTTATTCGCGGTATTATTTGCAATCCTCACAGATTTTTATATTTAGATGTAAAGCACCATCTTTATTGGTATTTTACGAAGAGTGTTGAATGGAAATGGATGATTATCCTATTAGGGGGAAACCCCCAGTAAGTATGATTTCTTTAAACTACTTTCCATTCAACTCCACTAAGCTAAAGAAGTTTTTTTACATTCTCATATGGTCTATTTTTTTGACGGTATTTGAATTAGGGGCAGTACATATCGGAAAAGTTCTTCATTACGGAAAGTGGAAAATATGGTACTCTGCCATTTTATATCCATTTTTACTATTTATCCTATATATAAACAGCATTTTCGTGAAATATCTGATTGTCAGAAGTGAAAAGTGATCCCTTATAGAATACAAAAACCCTCATATATAGTGTTCCATTCACACATATACGAGGGTTTTTACTGTTATAGATATATAAAATAAGCAATGAACGTTACAAAGAGAACATACATAATCGGATGTACTTCTTTATGTCTTCCCAATGCTAGCATCGTAACAGGATACATAATGAAACCTAAGGCAATCCCTGTTGCGACACTGAAGGTTAATGGCATCATTATAATCGTTGTAAATGCCGGAATCGCAATATCTAGCTTCGTCCAATCGATATGTCGAACTTCCGCCGCCATCATTGAACCCACAATAATGAGGG
>NZ_JBALOX010000045.1:3207-7509 GCF_036965165.1 Bacillus sp. JJ1521
AATGAGGGCTGGGGCTGTAATTTCTGACGTAACTACGGCTAACAATGGCGAGAAAAAGAGTGCCAAAAAGAAAAAGCCGGATATAACGATTGATGAAAAGCCCGTTCGTGCTCCTGCTGCAATACCTGCCGATGACTCGATTAGAGAAGCTGTCGGAGAAGTACCTAGTATAGAACCGATAACAGTTGCAGAAGCATCTGATAAGAGTGCAGGCCCCGCGTTTGGAATTTTATTTTTCTTCATGATTCCAGCTTGACTCGCGACAGCAATCAACGTCCCTGCTGTATCGAAGAATCCAACAAAAAGGAATGTGAAAATAACAATAATTAATTCTGGTGTAAATACATTTGGGAGCTCTGAAAAAACAACACCAAATGTTGGTTCAAGACTTGGAATTTTACCGATGATACCTGTCGGCTTGTCAATGATCCCGAGGATCATCCCTACAACTGAAGAAATAACCATTCCGTAGAATATGCCACCACGAATTCCCCTTACAAGCATAACTGAGGTAATGATGAATCCGAATAACGCAAGCAAAGTCGCGCCAGATGTGAAATCTCCAAGTGATACAAACGTTGCCTCATTCCCTACAATAATTTTCGCATTTTTTAATCCGATAAAAGCGACAAAGAAACCAATCCCACCTGCAATTGCATACTTCAAATCCTGTGGAATCACATTAATAATTTTTTCCCGCACTTTTAACACACTTAAAATCACAAATAAAATACCTGCGACAAAAACACCCGTTAATGCAGTCTGCCAAGGAATCCCCATCCCAATCACAACTGAATATGTAAAAAATGAATTTAGACCCATACTTGGGGCGATTCCAATTGGGTAATTAGAAAGGATACCGATTAGCAATGAGCCAAGAATAATGGTTATAGCTGTTGCGGTAAAAACAGCACCCTTGTCCATACCAGATTCACTTAACACAAGTGGATTGACAACGAGTATGTATGCCATCGATAAAAATGTAGTTAGCCCGCCTATAAATTCCTGTTTATATGATGTTTGACGTGTACTGAAATCAAAATAATTTTTCATATTTCTATATTCCCCATTTTGAACAGATTTATTTCTCAACAAAAAAAGCCTTGGCAGTTAATTTACCAAAGCATGAACAAATGCAAATAAGGACACTTGATATCCTTACAAAACATTTGTAGACAAGCTTTTTACGGTAGCTTGGTAGAAACGATCGAGCCATATTCTCGAACATATACAAATAATATATTAATATAACGAAAAAATTTTAACAGTAATTTTTAATCACGTCAAGAATTTTTTCGTTAAATAAAGTTTTTTGTTATAGATAATATAGAACAGTTTTGTTATAATAAATATAGAACAGATTGGAGGGATAAAAATGTTAATTCAAATTGAACCTGAATCCGAAATTCCCATTTACCAACAAATCACGAATCAAATCATTGTAGGAATTGCTAAAGGATCTATTCAACCAGGTGAATCTTTACCTTCCGTAAGGACATTTGCGGCAGACCTTGGCATCAATATGCATACAGTCAACAAAAGCTATCATCAATTAGAGAACAAGGGCATGATCCGAATCGTTCCAAAGTCCGGTGCGATTATCTCCTCCCCACAGGATTTTACTGAATCTTCCTTTGAACGGTTAAAGGATGACTATAGATTACTCATTGCGGAGTCACTTGTTGTTGGTATGTCTAGTGAACAAATTCAAGAATTAGTTTCCTCTACTATTAATGATTTTAAATAATATAATTAAGGAGGCATCATTATGACTTTAGCCATCTTTCTCATTATCGCGGTCATTTTAGCCGGAATCCAAACCGCAGTTCCCTTTCTTGTAAAACGCACGGTGATCTTTGGAATTACGGTTCCAGAAAAAAATATCAATGATGAAAAACTTTCTTCTTACAAAAAGAAATATGCCCTACTTGTGTCCCTTTTATCAATAGTGGCTTTAGCAGGTTACGTTACCTGGGCGCTAACCAATGGCCCTTCCGAGGAACAGACTGTTCTGATCGGAATCATTATTCAATTTGCGATTATTCTTTTCAGTTTTACGCTCTATTTTTATTTTCACGGTAAAACACTACAGCTAAAAAGGAAGATGAAATGGGGAGAAAATGAAAAACAGGTACAAATCGCGGATTTGTCAGCTCGTGCGAAGGATGAGATGCTTCCATGGTACGTGTTTTTAGTACCGATGCTTATCACAGTTGGTATGATTGGTTACACAATTGCACAATACGATCTTCTTCCAGCGCAGATTCCTACTCATTGGGGAGCTAACGGGGAAGCCGATGCCTTTACGGAAAAAACACCAATCTCAGCCATTTCATCGCTACTTATGCTGTTGGTCATGCAAGCCATGTTTTTAACAATTGTTGTAAGCACAAAAATATCAGGCATTAAATTAAGTGCAACAGCAACCAATGCTTCACAAATAAGACAATTAACATTACGTAAATATACAAGCTGGTTACTATTTTTAACGACCATTTTATTAACGGGAATGTTTAGTTTCTTTCAATTACGAACAATTCACCCCGATATTGTGGATGGAACCATCGTAATGGCAGTCCCACTCATTTTTCTAATCGTAACCCTAGCCTCGACCATTGTTTTTGCCATAAAAGTCGGGCGTTCCGATAAACTGAACATTGATGAAACCACTACGGGAATAAGAGATTATGACGATGATTCGCATTGGGTCGGTGGACTCTTTTATGTCAACAGAAATGACCCATCCATCTTTGTAGAAAAACGCTTTGGTGTTGGGATGACGATCAACTTCGGAAACCCAATTGGCTATCTTATTATCATAATCCCAATTGCAATCATCCTCCTGTTTAGTTTTCTATAGAAAGAAAAAGTCGACAAGCGCCACTTGTCGATTTTTTTCATCCAGATGAAGGATTTAGTTTCATTTTTGTATCGTAAGCCCGAAAAATTTTTCCGTAAAAATAGGCAAAACTGCCTTGTAAACCAGCTGCTATATAAAAAGGTACAGCTAACGCACCCAAACCAAAAAGATATCCGGCTATATATGGTCCGATAGACATCGGGAGTCGCATTGAAAGAAGGTTAATACTTGATGCAAAGCCACTGCGCTGACCGCGAGTTAAGCTCACACTCAGTGCCTGTTGGGCTCCTTGAGACCCCCGATTCAAAGCCGTTCTAAGGATATAAATAATGGATACAATTGCATAAGAGGATAACAATGGCATTAATAGTAATAGAAGACACGCAATGTAACGCACCATTACAATCGATTGTACCGTTCCATGTTTGTGAGAAATTCTCGAATGAAAGATCGAAGTCATCCCTGTTGCAAAAAAAGTGAGGGCTAACGTACTGCCAATTTGAGCGCTACTAACCCCGAATTTCACGGAAAACCAGTAAGCCATCATCGGTCCCGTCAATCCAATTGCAATTCCATTCAATACATTTATCCCAGCTAGTTTTATAATTGCCGTATTTTCTTCTTTGATCATTTTCTTAGCCTCAATACTAAAATGCTTGTCTGGTATTTGCTTCTCCTTGACTTGCGTTTCTCCCCGTGTCGTTAAAATAATCGAAGCCGTAACAAGAGATAAGGCAAATGTAAAATAGAAGGCTTGTTGATAGGAGGAAACTCCTGAAGCTGTTGACCCGGCACTCATTGTTCCAACGAGCACAGCCCCTGCCGCCATTCCGAAAAAACTAAGTGCGTTATTCAAACTATACATTTTTCCACGATCAGAAGGTTTGATATAAGCTGCAAGCCAAGCTTGTTCAGCTGGAGCAAATGGACTTGCTGAACCCGCATCTGCTTTTCCGAACCCGGAAAATGTGATGGAAATAAACAAAAGAACCGGACTAGTCGTCATAATCCCAATCAATGAACATCCCGCTGTTAACAACTCGGAAAAAAGAATGAATGGTTTCCTACCGACACGATCACTATAAATACCTATAAACGGTGCAAGAAAGACGCCAAGTAACCCACTTGTTGCAAGCACGGTTCCGATTTTTATACCGCTCCACCCTATGGCATCAAGGTACAGGGCCAGTGCAACCACCATCATACCTTGTCCAATGCTACGTATCGTATTGACCAACATTAGCTTTTTGACAGCAAGATGTATCTTATTTGGATTGTCTTCTCGGATTAGCATTTTTTCACCACTTTTGGATAGACTTTGATAGTAAAAGCCTTCCAATGTGGGGTGGTAATTATTCATAGGTGGTTCGCCAGACATTCTGCTTTTTAGAAGATGAAGGACTTTCCGGTGGCTGGCTGGCGGCATTCGGGACTTCATATTG
>NZ_JBALOX010000046.1:0-2863 GCF_036965165.1 Bacillus sp. JJ1521
GCATTGTTACATGCACTTAAGCCAAAAATACCTACCGCCGCGGTTAGAGCAATTATTGATTTCTTCATTACCCACACTCCTACTATGTACAATTTTTATATACGATTTGTCCAAGGCTACAAAAATTACTATAACATACTTTTAAAAAAGAAAGAAAACATTTTCTTTAAAGTTATTCAAAAATAGGGACATTCGCACAGTCAGGTAGGCTTTCCCTGAATAGGATATAGTGAACTGAATAATAAAGGCTTTAGCCTTCAATGGTTCAAACAGTTGGATAATTTGAGAAAGAATTCCTAAAGGCGTGACAACTGCCTATTCGTTCACAAATGATTTCGCATAAAATATCGTATTAAGAAAAATGGAGGTGTTATCATGGGCGGAGGATACGCAGGTGGATTTGCGCTAATCGTAGTATTATTCATCCTATTAGTCATCGTTGGTGCAGCTTGGTTCTAAGAAATACTTTTTGTGAATAGCAAAAAGTATAAACATGAAATAATGTTTACCCAAATGAAAAAGGATGACCCAACCTGAGGTCATCCTTTTTCCATTCTTACGTTAACAAGACCTCCACATAAGAGGAAATAAGTAAGATGGTAATTAAAATATTGATTGTTCGATATACTTTTGGCTGGCGGTCATCAGGAATTTCTTTTTGCTCACATAGCCGGTAAGTCATTTGATTAATATAAAACAATATAAAAGCAGCAAATGGAATATAAAATAAGATCACTCCTAATCCCCCAATCTTCAAATGCACCTTGACTCATAAAAATCTAAAATCAACACCGAAGTCTTTAGCTTTATTTTAGCACCCCTTGCATAAAAAAGCTTAATTGTTGATTAAGATATCATAGCCGTCCTCTATTTCCTCTACCGTACAAGATTTTGGCGCCTTAATAAACTGACCTAAATAAATAAAGTCAGGAACACATAAACCAAAATTGATCGCTGCAATAATAGAAAAATAATGAATATAACCAGGAAATACAACACATGCACTAAGCATAAGAACTGTAATGAATAAAAATGGTGTACCCATTACAAAAATAATAAACGATTTAGAAAGTGAATGTTTTGAACGTGTTGAAACAATTGGAATGATTCCGTACATCCATTTAAATGTTACGGCAAGCTTCTTACCAGTCATCCAGAATGGTAAAACATGCAAAGACGCATGTAACGGATAAATCATTAATAAAGCTAATAAAAAATAAATTGATCCATCTTCTTTAAGTTTAATAGAAGAATACATAAGATTCATTGGCAAATAAAAGAGAATAAATGCTATGAACATTGATATCAAGGATATCAATATAATTCGATGGAATCCATAATCCTTTGAAAGATTAATGGTTTTCCAGCATGTCATACTAAATCACCATCCGCAATCATATGAAGTAAAATAAGTAGAAATCATATCCAAATAATGAAATGTTAAATTAGATACTCTAAACTTACTAAATTACTTTACTTTGTTTCTAACAAAAATGCAATAGGTATCCAAAAGAACGATAAAATACTTGATTTTTCGACTTTTTCCGCATTTTTTTAAGTAGTATATTTGTGAAAATTTGAGCATAGATAAACAAAAATAAAAGCGGAGAGATTTGTCTAATTCACACCGCTTTTAACTCGTATTGTATGGAATCCTTAAACCCCAATTTAGATCCTCAGCAACAAATTTACATTTCTAATTTTTCTTCAACTCGTTTGTAAAGTTTGCCGTTTACCTCGATAAAGTCATCCTCGAAATTTTTGAAAGACTTTTCGAAGATTTCCATATAATCATCTCCGTAAATATTGCGGACAATGCTCATTACTTCCACAATCTCCGGAAACTTTCCATAAAGTTTTTTTAGTGGAATTGCCCCTTCTAATACCCCATTTTTACTTGGATTATAGGCTTCCACAATTTTCAAAAAGATTTCTTCTCCTTCTGGAGTCAACTCGATATACGTGTTACGCTTATCATTTTCCTTTTTTGAAAATTGTAATAGTCCACGTTCCTCCAGCTTTTTAGAAAAGTTAAATGCAGTCGAAACATGCATAACTCCAAACTTAGCAATCTCTGAAATAGAAGCACCTTTCAAATGATATGCTATCCAAATAATATGATGCTCATTAATATTTAAGTCATAAGGCTTGATCCATTGTTGCCAGTCCTTTTCAATAGACTTCCATAATGCCTTACTAAGTTGTGCGATTCTCTGACTAAAAAGGAGCGCTTCTTTGATGGAAGCCATTTTTTCGTCATGTTTCATAGATTCACCCACTTTTCTATTTTCTCTTATTACTATTATGCCAATAAAATAAAAATTAATAAAGATGTAAATTTACGAAATTTTTCAATTTGGTGAAAAAATTTTGAGTTCACTTGGTTGTAACCACTTTTTCGAGCTTTTCTAAAGCGCTTTCTATTTCTAAAAGTTCTTTTTGAATATTTTTTTGATTACCTTCAATCTCTTTTTTCCAATGATAAATCGAATTCGTAAATTCGCCAGAAACCTCTGTTATTGTATTTACCGCTTGTATCGTTGACTTAGAAACTTGTTCCGTAACGGATTTCCCTTCAGAAACTACCTGAGACAATGTATCGGTAATATGTTTTTGATTATTTCTCAAAGTCCTTCTAAATTCTTTTCCAGAAGATGGCGCACTTAATAGGACGGAAACACCACCGATTACACTTCCAATTAACAACCCATAAAATAGAGATTTAGTTGATGTCATCTTAATCACTCCTTAATGAAACCATCATTTACAGAATTCAACAAAAAATGGAAAAATCCTTTTTTGTTTTCATATTTTTTACAAATCAATCAAATGCACCTTGGTGTATTTGTGCCCGATTTTTAGG
>NZ_JBALOX010000046.1:2869-22314 GCF_036965165.1 Bacillus sp. JJ1521
GACGTTGCCACAGGATGTGGAGTATTTAGTCTTTAATCTTACTGCTCGAAAAATTTCCTTTGAAAAATCGTGGCATCCTCCGGAGGCTTTAACTTTATTCAGTCTGAGTTTGAAACCCTACACAATTTTTATACTTTATACCTTTCATTACATACTAGAAATAGTGGACTTCTACTGAATAAAGTTAGAGTTGTTTTTTCAATACGTTTTGTTGGATATACCAACGATCAACGATACTGTTACGGACCAAGATAAAAACAATTTGTTTTCTTTCCTTCCCTTGATTTTCTCGGTATATTTCAACTTCAACAGGGATTTCCATACTTAATAGTCCCTTTAGATCACTTAACGGCAAATAGGACATATTAGTGATTGAAAATATCGTAATTTGATTTAACGTTTTGTAAAACTTCTTATTATTTGAATTTGGTAGTATTGTTTCTTTTATAATTTTCCGATCTGTTTGATTAATTCCTGTGGCAAATATTTCGATGAGATGATATGGATCAGCGTTGCTAATATACTCATCAAGCTTTCCCCCCGACTTTAATAACATAAGCTTATGAGCGAAATCAGGCTTTTTTGAACTGTGGGTGGTACTTCCTAAGAAGTGAACACAAAAATGACCAGGAAAACCATTTTTTAATGCACCAGCCCCGTGAGGCATTCCATGCATCGAAGCTGCAATCATTTGATCACCATATTTCACAATAATCGCTCTTCGCTTCCAGCTCCATTTCCCACTGTATATTTTTTTCATTATTTTCGTATCATCAATTGTAAGTGGTTGGACATCTGCATGCCTGCTGCCTGCCCTTCTTTGTACACGAAATTGAAGACCTGTTTCAACATCAATGATTGTAAAAAAGGATTTTCTAGGCAGTATCTCATTCACCATCTCCCATGGAACCATTTCTACTTTAAAACTTAATGGGCTGTCTTTTTCATCAAATTCAGTTGTTGCCTCGACGGCAGAATAAAAAGTTAAAAAGATCAAAGAAAATAATAGAAGTAATACCTTTACCATTTTTTACGTACCTCTTTTTTTCATAGCTTTCCATTAAAAGTAAAATTATATTATAAAAAAACTCGACTCATTAAAATTCGAGTCGAGTTTATAGTATCAAAGACGCCTTACCGTCTTTGCGCACAGATTTTTTAGGCCCACAGGAGGTGGGTCACAAAGACGTTGCCACAGGAAGTGGCGTTCTTAGTCTTTGATCCTATGCGAGATACAGTGAAACTTCAATCTGTGGAATCTTTATCCCACAGATTGTTAGTTGAACCAATCAGGCTTTTACTGGCAGTTGCCCTCCATGAGGGCTTAGTGCCAGTTAATGCTGGAAAATTTCCTTTAAAAATCTGTGGCATCCGCCGGAGGCTATTTTAACCTTATTCAGCCTTTTGCTGAATAAGGTTAAAATTTATTGATGAAAGGTTGGCTTATAAAAGCTTCTATTATCTAAGGCAAAGACGCGTTCTGAGAATTCACCTGGCTTCACACGTTCTAATGCGCGATCTAACATGTTCATTTTTGCATCAAGATTATCAATATAATGAAGAATTTCAGCTTCCTTGATCATTGGAGGCTTAGGACTTCCCCATTCTGCCTTTGCATGGTGACTTAGGATAATATGCTGCAATACAGTAACTTCTTCTCCCTCGATACCAAGTTCTTTTGCTGCCTGTCCAATTTCATTTACCATTATGGAAATATGCCCTAATAAATTTCCTTCTATTGTATATGTTGTTGAAATAGGACCGGACAGTTCAGTTACCTTGCCTAAATCATGTAGGATGATTCCTGAGTATAATAAATCTGTGTCGAGCGATGGATAAAGGTGAGCAATTGATTTTGCCAAGTCTAGCATTGAGACAACATGGTAGGCAAGGCCAGACACGAATTCATGGTGATTCTTGGTTGCTGCTGGATATTCATAAAAGGCAGCTTGATGTTTTTTTAATAGATGTCTCGTAATTCTCTGAATATTTGAGTTCTTCATTTCAAATATATATTGTGTAACTTTTGAAGCCATTTCTTCTTGTGGTACTGGTGCAACTTCAAGAAAATCTGAAATTGTAACCCCATCTAAATCTGTAGCAGGGCGGATGTTTCGAATCTTTAACTGGCTGCGACCACGATAGCTATTGATTTCCCCAGCAAGTCTTACTATTTTTTGAGGAGCATAGCTTACTTCATCTTCAGGTGTTGCATCCCAAAGCTTTGCTTCAATTTCCCCGCTTTTATCTTGAAATATTAACGTTAGGAATGGTTTCCCGTTACTCGCAATTCCTTTAGTTGATGATTTAATAAATAAAAATACATCAACCTGCTGTCCAACATCATAATGAACAATGCCCTTTACCATAAAAACTCCCCCTATATATATCAAATGCGCCTTGGCGTATTTGCGCCTGATTTTTTTCGAGCATGCTCGAAAAATTTCCTTTGAAAATCATGGCACCCGCCGGAGGCTTAACTTTATTCAGCCTAGGATTGAACTCCCACTTAAATTGTTACTCATATCGCATTCAACCCACTTCTTAAAAAGTTCTCCTGAATAAAGTTCCATTTTTTATCTAAAAGCTCTTCTATTTCATTCTCATTTTCTATCAAAATTATAGCATACTTTTATCGCTTTCCTTGATTTCTTCTACACCCAATTTGATAGACTCAACTACTCCAAATCCTTCCAAAACATGTTGATGACAAGTAAATAAAAGGATCTGATTGTCCTGTGAAAGCTCTTTGATCAAGAGAATAGCATTCGATAATCGGTAAGAATCAAAATTAACAAAGCTATCATCAATAATAAATGGATAGGATTGATTTGGATGCATCGTGTTAGCGAGTGCAAATCGAAGTGCAATATATAATTGCTCTGAGGTTGCCTGACTAAGTTCATTAGGTTTATAACGAAGTCCATTTTCATCCTCAACAATAAAACCATCTTTTTCATGATCTAAATAGATATTTTTGTATCTTTTATCTGTTAATATCGAAAAATAATGCTCAGCCTTTTCAATAACTTTTGGAAGCCTAAGGTTTCGATATTGATCTACAGTTTTAGATAGAATATCCTTAGCAATAGCTAGTGCTGCCCATTGTTTTGCATGATCTTTTACTATTGATTTACTTGCCACAAAGGAATGAAGAAAATCCGCATAGGTTCCACCATCTTCAAGTTCTTGGACACGATGATTGATAGCAGACAACTGACGTTGCTCCTCTTTTTCAAGTACACGAAGTTGAGTTATTTCGACTGACATTTCTTCAATTTGATTTTCATAATTTGTTTCAACACTGCAGTTGTTTACAAACTCTCCAAACCGGTCGAGCTGGGCATTAAGCAGATTCATTCGTTCCTTAATTTCTTTAGCATGACCATTTGCTTGTCCCTTTGCACGAAACTTTTCTTCGTTTGAAACCTTGGCCATGTCCCATAACATTTGACATTCCTTTTGAAGGTGGTTCATTTCTAATTCGAGCTTCGCTATCTGGTCAGTTGTATCCTTTATTTTCACTTCGACCTGTGAAAGATGTTCATTTTTCTTTTTTTCTTCCTGTAACTGGATTGCAATTTGATCGATTTTGATAGTATCTTGATTCCGTATGTTTAACAGAATTGCAACCCTACTCATTTTAGAATGGAAGTCATTAATCTCTTTTTGTAGTTCATTTTTATGGTCTAAAAGATTTTGTTTTCTTATGGACTTATCACGAATTCCCTCAAGGATTTGAAAGGCATCCATGAATCGTTCATTAGAAACTTGCTGCGGTAGTCCATATATTGTCTTTATGTTTGAAGATTTTTCTTCAATAGAAACGCCGGCTTTTTCCCATTCCTCAAAGCCTGTCAGCACTTTATCATATGCATGTTCATTTTGTTGTATGGTAACATTTTCAAATTCGATTTGATGCCTTACTTGTTGATCACGCAGAAGCCTTGCTGTTATAACCTCATCATCTATATGATTGTAGTTTTTAAACTTTTCTTGAATTACATCCAGCTTCTTCAAAAGACTTTCTCTGTTACTCTTTAGCTCATGAATGATTGAAGAATTCATCAGTGAAATCACCATTTTTCCGATTGGTAGCATAAGAATGGCTAGAACGGATAATATCACACCTGTTACCCATTCATGTGAGATATAAAAATAGACAGAAGAAAGAAGCAACACAAATCCTATTCCATTGAACAAACGAGTAAGCTTACTCTTATTTTCCGTTTCTTTTGTTGTTACTCTTTGGATTTGTTGATTGATTCGTTTTATTTCATCTTCAATTAAGGCTTTTTCTTTTTCTATACTTTCCTTAGCTGTAAATTGCCTTTTCTTTTGTTCAAGGATTTCTCTTTCCTCATTTGATAGTATTTGCTGATTAAGTTCCTTCAGTTTATGTTCACTATTTTCTAACGTAGCCTTTGCTCTCGTAAAGTTATCGTCTAGGAATTGTTTCTGCTGTTTATGCCGTGCTGATTCGGAAACAATTTCTGAAAATAAATCTTTTGCTGCGATACTTAGGTCAAGTTTCTGAACTTCTTCTTCTGTGATTGCTAAATTAAGTCTATTTTTTAGTTGATATGTTTCTTCCTCAAGCTGTTGGAATTCTTTCAAAACTAATTGTAATCGGTTCTGTTTTTCAATAAACAGGCTTTTATTTTCTACCAATTCCAAAATCTGCTTCTCATTCTCGAGATATTGGTTGGATATTTGGATTGAACCTTTTTCTCTGTCCAATTCAAATGATTTTGCTTGTAGCGTTTTTAGTTGTGCTTCATATGGTTTAATTAGTGCCTGAAGTTGTTCGAAACGCTTCAATCCATCCTCTGGGTACGGCTCAAACACAGGTAAACCTTTCAATTGATATTCTAAGGTTTGATATTCTTCTAATAGTGGCTGAATCGATTGTAGTTTTTCGGATTCTTGAATTTTTTCCATTAGGGATTGTTTTCTAGAGTCTAGCTTTATTAATTTTTTTTCAATTCGATCCTGTTCATCTATTAATTCTTCATATTCATTGTTGTTTTCTTGCCACTTTGAAACCTTTGCGTGTTCATCCTTTAGCCGATTCAATTCCGTATTAAGGATAGGATTCTTCCCTTTAGGTTTATATATAATATCCATCTCCTTCGTTAGTTTATTTTGTAATTCAAGCAGGGCATCTGTTCCAACTGTTCCGGCAGAAAATAAGAATCTACCTACATCCTCGCTCTTTAAATTATGTACACCTTGAAGCCCATGGATATTGAAGGAATATACATTTTGGTAAAGGTTTTTATCCATTCCTTGGAAAAGTTCATGAATAAACTCCTCTCCTTTAAAGGTTCCATCCGGTAAATAGATAGATACATCACCGGCCGCTTTTCCAGGCAGTCTTTCAATCATAACGGTTCCGTATTCATCAGTTTGAATTAAAAGCTTTCCACCATATTTTGTTCCTGTTTTCGGAATATAACGTTGTTCATTCTGTTGCTTCGTTGGAAAGCCAAATAAAATGCTGTGAATGAAGGACATAAGTGTCGATTTACCAGCTTCATTTTGACCATAAAAAACTTGAAGATTAAGTGATAGATTTCCAAATTCAATATTTTCTAGCTTTCCATATCCGTAAATCTGAATGCCAATGATTCTCATATCATCACCTCCTATTTGATTGGTACAGTTCCCGTAGGATCAGCTTTTCAGCATCCTGAAGTATTTCTTGTAGTTCTTCGCCCGTAAAAGTGTCAATATACCTGCGGAAGCTTTGGTTGTTCCGTAAAGGAAGTAGTGCCTTATTAAAATCTTGATATGTCTCCATGTTTTCTAACAAATCTCCAATAAAATGAGAGTCCTGCCTTATTTTTTCACGTTCAAAATTTAATTTTGTATGTTGTTTCATTTCCACTACATAAACAAGGTTCTTTTCAGTTATGTCATCGTTTAAAAGGGATAGCAGGTCTTCTTGCATTCCTTTTTCTTGAAGCCCGTCATGGAGTGGTCCTGATCCTGTATATTCAACCGTTAAAAATAAGCTCTGATTTTCTTTACGAATAACTTCTATATGGGAAAACGTCGCATCCACAAGCTGGTCAAAACTAACAATCTCAGAAATATCGATGGTCGTATTCTCCCAAATAAGGTCCGATGTCGGGAAAAATGTATAGTCAGCTCCAGTCTTTGAAAGCTTTACAAGATAGCCGCCTTTTTCACCTGTTTCTTTTTTATGTCTTCCTTGAATATTGCCAGGATATATAATAGGTGGATCCTCGGAGAGAATTTCTCTTGTGTGAATATGCCCAAGAGCCCAGTAATCAAATCCTTTTTGCTGGAGATCTGATAGTAGAAATGGCGCATAGCGGCTATGGTTGCTTTCTCCTTCTCGACTTCCATGTAATATACCTATATGAAATGGTGCGTCTTCCCTTTTTTCATAGGAGGATGTTTTGTTTTCAAGCACGGCCCTCTTTGCATAACTAAAACCGTATAAGTTTGCAATTTTTTCCCCATTTTTAATAAAAGGTATTACCTCGACATTTTCATTTTGAAACACATGGACATTGCTTGGCCATTCAAAATGTGGCCAGTTTCCGCCTAGATTGTCGTGGTTCCCGTGGATGACAAAAGCTTCAATGTCATTCTGCTTTAGTCGTTCCATTTCTTTTCGAAAACGGGACTGTGCGCGAATGCTTCGGTCTTCTCCGTCAAATAAATCACCAGCAATAACTACGAAATCTACCTTTTTTTCAATCGCAATATTGATTAATCTACGCAAGGATGTAAATGTGCTTTCTTGTACACGCTTAAAAACTTCCAACGGCAGGTTTGCTAACCCCGAAAATGGGCTGTCCAAATGCAAATCTGCGATATGTAAAAAAGTAATCGAATTCATCTCAGGCGCCCCCTTTGTTCTATTACTTTTATTCTACCATCACCCTAATGCGAATGCACGTTCTTATTTAATGATTTTTTTTATAAGAAAAACCGTGGGGGTAATCCCCACGGTTCCTCTGGTTCTTATTTATCATTTTTTGTTAGTTGTAGGGCTTTCTTAATGTCTTTGAAGGAGGATGATTTACCATACATTAGGACTCCACCTCGGTAAACTCGAGCACCGAAAATTGCTAATAACGTAATAGTCAGCACTAGTATTCCAATAGATAATGCGATTTCCCACGTTGGTAGTGTAAGCATCCCAACCCGTAGGAACATGATCATTGGTGCAAAAAACGGAATAAATGAGGTAATTGTAATCACAGATGATTCCGGTTTTGTTAGGCCAAACATCGCAATCATAAATGCGGCAACAATTAATAAGGTCATCGGAGTAATCATTTGTTGAACATCTTCAATACGACTTACCAATGAACCTAAAAAGGCAGCAAGTGTTGCGAATAGGAAATAACCTAAAATAAAGAAAACTCCTGCATAAACAAAGGTTGAAACAGGCAGATCGCCAAAGCCAAACACTTCAAAAAATCCGCCTTCCATTCCACTCATGCTTTGTTTTAAGGAAGCATATCCAACACCTAAAATGACTGCAAATTGGGTTAAGCTTAATAGGGCAATACCCAGAATCTTACCAAACATTTGCTTAATCGGGGAAACACTCGAAATGAGAATTTCCATAACACGGGATGATTTTTCAGTCGCAACTTCCATCGCAATCATATTTGCGTACATGATGACTGCAAAATAGATGACAAATAAAAGGACATACACTAAACCACGTGCTTGATTAAGTTCCTCCTCAGATTTTGCATTTTCCTCAAGAGCCTGTTTTTCAAATTGAACAGGTGCATACAGTTCATTAATCTGGTCTGCGGATAATCCCGCTTTTGTTGTCGCAATTGTTACTTTCAATTGCTGAAGAGCCTGTTCAAGCTGCCCAGTAATCTCAGAATCAGTAATAGATGGGGCTTTATATACTCCTTCTGGAAGTCCCTCAGGAGTCTCTGTCAAAATGAGATACCCCGTAATTTCTTCGGCAGTTACTAGTTCTTTTGCTTGTTCTTCCGTTTTGTTCATTTTTTCAATTACAATATCACTAGACATTGCTGTTAAAGTTTGTTCATATGCCTGATAAAGTCCTTCTGACTCAGTTAGGACAGCAACATGACTTGTTTCGTCTTTATCAAATTTTTCAATGATGGTTTGAATGTTTGCAAGACCAAAAATAATGAGTGCCGTTATAAGCGTAGTGATTATAAATGATTTTGTCTTTAATTTACTCACATAAGTGTGAAATAGAATAATCCAAAATTTACTCATAGGAAGCACCTACCTTTTCGATAAAAATATCATTTAAGGACGGTTCTTCTAAGACAAACTTCCGAACAAAACCTTTGCCCGCAATTGAATCGAGGATTTTTTGTGAAATCTCTTCACTTTCGACCTGTAAATGAAGCCCCTCCGCTGTTTCCTTAGACTTTGTTACTCCTGCTAACGTTTTTAAATGACTAATATCAAAATCAGCATGTACAATCACATTTTTCTTTCCAAACGAGCGCTTTATTTCCTTTAATGACCCATGCACAACAGGTTTTCCATGGTGCATGATGCATAAATGCTCACATAACTCCTCAACATGCTCCATACGGTGACTGGAAAACACAATTGAGGTTCCTGCATTTTTTAAATCCACAACCGCGTCTTTTAAAATCTCAACATTTACAGGATCGAGTCCACTGAATGGCTCATCAAGAATCAGAAGCTTAGGCTTATGGATTACAGAAGCAATAAATTGTATTTTTTGCTGGTTACCTTTTGACAATTCCTCAACCTTTTTAGTTGCATATTCAGGTACCTTAAATCGCTCTAACCAGTAATCAATTTGTTTTAAAATATCCTGTTTCTGCATGCCACGTAGTCTTGCTAAATAGACAAGCTGGTCACGCACCTTCATTTTCGGATAAAGACCCCTTTCCTCTGGTAGGTATCCGACCATGTTGCTTGTATTATAATTAATTCTTTTTCCATCCCAACTAATTCGGCCATCACTGATATCTAATAATCCCAGGATCATCCGGAATGTTGTTGTTTTTCCCGCTCCATTCGCACCGAGAAATCCAAACATTTCGCTTTCTGGAATTTCGATTGACAGATTGTCAACGGCAGTAAAGCTACCGAATCGTTTCGTCACATGTTCTAGTTGTAATACCATCTGTTCTCCCCCTTTTCCAGTAGTTTCTACGATTCAGTTAGTAAAAAGTTTCACTTTTTATCATAACATATTTGAAAATGATATTTTGTTGCACGAAATTTACCTATCAACTACACTTTAAATATCAGGAAAAAATGGGGGAATGACAATGAATTATGTGTTAACTGTGTTTGATAAAACGGGAGAAAAATTACTTGAGGAATCATTTGAGGCTGCTACTGAAAAAGAGGCAAAGGAGACAGGGGAAAAGATTCTAAAAGAAAAAAATTATCTCGAAATTACACATCGTTGCACAAGCTCTGCTGGAAAATTAGTGTTGTTTCATCGTTAGTCAGGTAGTCCGTTTGGGGTACCTGATTTCGCAAAAAAATCCTGCTGAAATGATCTGCAGGATTTTCTTTCTTTATTCACCAGTAAAAATTGGCTTTCTTTTTTCTAAAAAGGCTTGAATGCCTTCACGATGGTCCTTTGTATTTCTCATTGCTTGCTGACCTATTTTTTCTAATTCTAGTATTTTTTCAAGCTCTGGCAAGTGCATTTGATTATAGATGGATTTCGTTTGAATCATGGCAAGTATTGGTCTCTTTTTCCACTTTTTCACCTTTTGAATAACCGCCGTTTGCAGTTCTTCCTCCGCAACTTCATCAATTAACCCGATATGCAAAGCTTCCCCAGGTGACAATTGCTTACCTTCCCAAATCACATGCTTTGCTTTTGCTTCACCAAGTCTTTTTTCAAGGAAGAAATGTGCACCTCCATCGGGAATCAGACCAATACGGATGAAATTCATGGCTGTACTAGATAGTCGATCTGCAATAATATAGTCAGCAACTAGCGCTAGGCTTAAACCAAGTCCAGCTGCTGGTCCATGGATTGCACTGATGACTAATTTTGGCAATAGATAAAGTGTTTTCGTTATTTCTGTTATTAGTTCCATGACTGGTTCAAATTCATTATCATCTACCCGGCTCAGCATTGTTTTTATGTCTCCGCCAGCGGAAAAACCAGTTCCACTTCCTGCCAATACAAGGATATCCACGTTATCATTGGCAGCTACTTCTTTTAAACTATGTAATATTTGATTTAACATGTCAACATCCATTGCATTTAGTGACTTAGGGCGATTTAGAGTAAGATACGCTACTCGATCATCCATATGAAGTAACACTTTTTCTACTTGTTCAGTTGCCATTATTAAGCCCCCTTATATGATGTTACTGGTATTATACTATTATATCAATTTAAATGAAAGCGTTTCCTGCAGTCAAGGCCACCCAAAGTTTTTTGGATGGCCTTAAGATTATTTCACCTTGGACAAATGATCTTGTAATTGATCACGAAGTGCTCTCTTTAGGAATTTCCCTACGGATGTTTTCGGAATTTCATCCATGAAAATGATATCGTCTGGCAACCACCATTTTGCAAATAGTGGCTTAAGAAACTCGTACAGTTCTTCCTTTGTAGTTTGCTCCTTTGCAGCATCTTTTAGCACAACACATGCAACAGGTCGTTCCTGCCATCTTTCATGTGGGACTGCGATAACGGTTGCTTCAAATACGGCATCATGAGCCATGAGTGCATTTTCAATATCGACAGAGGAAATCCATTCCCCACCGCTCTTGATCAAGTCTTTCGTTCTGTCGACTATTTTCACGACTCCTTCTTCATCAACGGTTACAACATCGCCAGTATGGAGCCATCCATCACGGAACGCTTCGTTCGTTCTCTCATCCCTGTAATACTCGTCAGCAATCCAATTCCCTCTTAATAAAAGCTCTCCCATTTCTTTTCCATCATTGGCAACCTCACCATTTGCTCCAACGACCTTCATTTCAACTAAAGGTACAAGAGAGCCTTGTTTTGAACGAATTTCTAATTTCTCTTCTTCGGAAAGGTCATTTTGATAGCTTTTTAGACGAGATAAAACAACTAGAGGTGTTGTCTCTGTCATTCCATATGCATGGATAAATGGAATTTTATATTTTGATTCGAAAGCTTTAATCAACCCTTTTGGAGCTGCCGACCCGCCACATAAAATGCGTGTTAAACTGCCTGTATCGTAATTGCCTTGTTCTAATTCATTAAGCAGGCCAAGCCAGATTGTTGGTACACCTGCTGTCATTGTTACCTTCTCGGATTCTATTAATTCAGCTAAAATCTTTGGCGTAAAATAGGGTCCTGGCATAACTTGGGTTGTTCCAAACCAAGTGGCAGCAAACGGCAAGCCCCAGGCATTTACATGGAACATCGGAACGACCGGCATGGCAATATCATTTTCCATTAATCCAGCGCTATCAGCAAGTCCGAGTGCCATGCTATGCAACACAACTCCACGGTTAGAATAGACAACCCCTTTTGGATTTCCTGTTGTTGCCGATGTATAACACATTCCCATCGGATCATTTTCATCTAAATCTTTCTTAAATTCAAATGCAGGATTTCCTTCCCTTACGATTTTTTCATAATGATATAGGGGTTCTAAGTTTGACTTGGGCAATTCATCTTTATCCGTCATGATGACATAGGCTTCAACTGTTTTTAACTGTCCCTTTACTTTTTCTAATAATGGAAGCAGGTCTTCATCAAAAATCAATACCTTATCCTCAGCATGATTGATGATATAGGTAATATGCGCAGGTGTCAGGCGAATATTAATTGTATGCAGGATTGCTCCAATTCCAGGTATCGCAAAATATGCTTCAAGATGACGATGATGATTCCATGCTAGTGTCCCAACACGGTCTCCTTTCGTCACACCTATTTTTTCGAGGGCACTCGATAATCTTCGTGTTCGCTCACCTATTTCCTTATACGTATGTGTGACAATTCCTGTTGAGGTTCTCGAGACAACCGTTTTCTTTGGAAAATACCTTTCCGCTCGCTCAAGCATTGAAGAAACTAGCAATGGTACATTCATCATAATCAATTCCCCCAATTTCATTTATATAATGGTTGAACCCTTATAGCCCCATATTTTTCACAATGATTGTTTTCATAATTTCATTTGTACCTGCATAAATGGCCGATACTGGTGTGTCTCGATACCTTCTAGCAATCTCGTATTCCTCCATATATCCATAACCACCATGTAGATGCATGCATTCAGCTGCTACCTTTTTGGCCATGTCGGTTAACCACCATTTTGCCATTGAAACCTTTGTCACCACATCCTTTCCAGCAATATGTTGTTCAATTAAATCATCTAAAAATGTTCTGCCGATCTCGATTTCAGTCGCCATTTCGGCAAGTCTAAATTGGACATGTTGAAACTTACTTATTGATTTTCCAAAAGCCTCACGCTCTTTCACATATTTCAACGTTAGCTCTAACATTGTCTCAGCTGCGATTTGAGCGGAGATTGCTACAATAAGCCGTTCTTGCTGAAGCTGCTGCATCAAATAATAAAAGCCCTTACCTTCTATTCCAATAAGATTTTCGGCAGGAACTTTTGCATCTTCAAAAATTAGTTCCGCTGTATCTTGAGCATGGAGCCCTACCTTATCTAGCTTCCTTCCCCTAGAAAAACCAGGAGTATCTCTTTCAATTACTAACAAACTAATTCCCTTATGCTTTGCTTTTGGCTCTGTTTTACACACTACAACGACTAAATCCGCGTGGATGCCATTTGTTATAAATGTTTTCTGACCATTAACAATGTAATAGTCACCATCCTTAACAGCGGTTGTTTTAATCCCCGCTAAATCAGAACCAGCACCTGGCTCTGTCATCGCAATCGCTGTAATAATTTCACCTGAGATACATTTAGAGAGCCATTTTTGTTTTTGGACATCTGTTCCATATTCGTTTAAATAAGGAACAACGATATCACTATGAAGGCCGATTCCAATCATGCTTGCACCAACTCGTTCAAGTTCTTCATTAATGACGACTGAGTAGGCAAAATCAGCGTTATAACCTCCATACTTTTCATCAACCCATGGGCAAAGGAAGCCATTCTCTCCCATTTNNGAATCATCCTGTATTTTTCCCAATCGTTATAAAAGGGGTAGGCTTCTTTTTCAAGGAACTTTCGAAAAGCATCACGAAAAATTCGATGCTCATCTTGTAAATAACGTGCTGTCATCGTCATCCCTCCCGTTGTTAGGATTCGCTACTTTAAATATATGTGTGATGATGAGTAAGTATTATGTAGAAAATATGAATAGCTTTGTCTGATAGAGGTATTCAAGTAAGCGTTTACACGTGTAGAATTGAAGTTTGTTAATCTTTATGAAGTCCATCACTTGAATAATTCCTCATTTAGAAGAAAAATCCTCTATTTTTCCCAAAAAAGGGGCATAGTTTCCTATACCCCTTTTGCAACTCCGAATAGTTCGTTTAATATATCGATTTTTTTATTCGTATAATCCATAAAATTGTCATTGTAGGATTTTGGATCCTTCGGGTTTGCAAACTGAATAATTTTTCCTGTTACTGGATCAACAAATTTACTAGCTGCTCCACATCCTAGTCCAATAATCGTTTGCATTTCTTCCATAATCATAATATTGTAGATGCTCTCTTGACCAGGAAGCGAATAACCAACATTTTCTAGGTTACCAAGGATGTTTTTCATGCGATATAAATAGTAAGGTACATAGCCATGTGCCTTCGTCCAAGCTGAAGCGTTGTTCATCATGTCGGTAATTTCTTCACGACCCGCTACCTTATATTTTTCCTTGTTACGTGTCATCTCAGATGCACGCTTAAATGATAGAGTATGAACGGTTAATGATTCAGGCATCAGTTTTTCAGTCTCAGAAAGTGTATAGTTGAACTCTTCCACTCCTTCACCTGGTAGGCCGATAATTAAGTCCATATTGATGTTGTTCATTCCCATATGGCGTGCTAAATGGAATTTCTCTATCGTGTCCTCCACAGTGTGATGACGGCCGATTGCTTTTAATGTTTCCTGAATATAAGACTGTGGATTAATACTGATTCTATCAATATTCCACTTTTTAAGAACATCAAGTTTTTCAGGTGTAATCGTGTCAGGTCTTCCCGCTTCAACAGTGATTTCTCGGATATTTTGCACATCAGGGAAGGACTGATACATTTCTTCATACAGCATGTCCATCTCTTCAGCTGTAATACTTGTAGGGGTTCCACCACCATAATAGACGGTGGTTATTTTTATATTGTTCTCTTTTAACCAACGCCCCATCTCGCGCATTTCGTAATGAAGTCCGCCAAGGAAGGAATCGACTGAGCCTTGCCTTCCATTGATTGCATATGCTGGGAATGTACAATAGGCACATTTCGTCGGGCAGAAAGGAATCCCAATATAGATACTCACTTCATTTTGAAGTTGATATAAATCTGGCACCATTGTAAGCTGACGGTCAACAATTTGGCGCATTAAATCCAGTTTTTCATCGGAAATTAAATAATCTTCTTTTAATTGTTTATGTGCTATTTCAGGAGAAATGCCCATTTGATTTTTTTTGTGTAAAAGCTTTGTGGGTCGGATACCAGTAAGCATTCCCCATGGTTGAATTATACCTGTGTAGTCTTGTAGTACCATCACGTACACGTGAGAGACTGCATTTTTAATCCCTTTAAATAGCTCTTTTTCATTCTCAAATGGTTGAAAATCTTTACTATAGCTTCCCTCGAATTCATTGCCCGACTTCATATCAGTCAGCTTTGCATATGTGGAAATGAGAGGATTGTTATATTCATATTGAAAGTCTACTATAAGTTCTGGATTTTCTAGATTTGTAATTGAAAGTTCACTTTCTTCGTAAAATAGATTCGTGATGAGCTGTAATGGTCGAATAAACCGGTCATCCTCGAGTCCTTTGAACAAAATACGCATGATTTTCTCACCTTTTCAAAAAATTAGCTTATATAAGTGTACAGAATGTAGGTTTTTTAAGCAATATGAGAGTTTTCCCAATCAAATACGCCAAGGCGTATTTGTGCCCAGATTTTATGCCCACAGGATGTGGCGTTTTTAGTCTTTGATCTTACTGCTCGAAAAATTACCTTTGAAAAATTGTGGCATCAGCCGGAGGCTTTAGGCCAACACGAGGTTGGTCACTCAGACGTTGCCACAGGATGTGGCGTTCTTAGTCTGGGTTCCATAATTTCATTCGGGGTTTGAACCCCGAATGAATAAAGTTAAAAACCCCCACAAACTGTGGAGGTATAATTCATTTTTATTTTTCAATTTTGATTTGTTTTAAAAAATCAATTCTCTGCTGCTTTCGGAAATGCTCCTTAATCATATAGGAGACGCCATTCAGATTGTTGGAACGAGTTACCCAGTCTGCCGCAAATTTAACTTCCTTCGGGGCATTCCACATCGCAACTCCTAGCCCAACGGATTGGATCATATCAATATCATCGGCTGAGTCACCGATGACCACTGTTTCATGTAATGGGATATTTAAATGATTAGCTAATGTTTTTAACCCATTAAGCTTAGAAACTCCTAATGGTGTGATTTCTAACTTATGTGGTTCCGTTATATCGACTTCGATGTCCTGGAAGTGCTCATTCATCGTTTCCTTAATCGTTACCAGTTCATCTTTACTTTGTGAATACACCTCAATTTTGGGTGGTGAAACAGGATTGTCGGTTAAATGGTCACCTAGTGAATCGACAAATTGCATTGGATAAAAGAGTGGGTCGCCTGAACCAAACATCGCTTTTGCGATAAGATTGCCGGGGAACCTCATCCGATTACCGATTGAAAACTTTTCATGCTGAAGGCGAATACTACATTTAAAGTTTTCTAATACCTGGACAATGTTAAATGTTTTCTCTTCAGATATTCGTTTTACATAAATAGGATCATTTAGATCTTCGCCGATGAATCCACCATTATGCGTAATTAACAATGAGTCTAGCTTTAATGCCTTAGCTATTTTTTTTGTCGATGGGAAGTGACGCCTTGTTACGAGAGTCACATAAACTTCCTTTGCTCTGACATAATCAATAGCTTCTTTTGTTCCACTTTGAAGCCGACCATTTGGGCGCAGTAATGTTCCATCAACATTTATTGCTAGTAGCCTATACATATGCAGGTCCTCCTTCTCGATGTTGAGTGTCCCTTTACATATGGTTATGAAAAAATAAAATGGAATAGAACTTTTGGTTTCCCTCAGAAACAAAAAGAACCCCCGCCGATTCGCGTAGGGTTCAAATAATCCTTATTGTTGGTCCATACTGCCATATAATTCTTCAAGTGGCTTAAGCATGATTTGATTAAGTTCACCGATAACAACGCTCATACGTTGCTCTGCTTCCATAAGCCTTGCAATTGTTGGATGCTGTTGAACAAGTGCTACTTGTCTTTGAGCCTGCTCTACTTCTTCTTGTGAAATATCTTCACCCATCATTTGTTTTTGTTGAAGGGATAATTGAATGTTTCGGAAGCTTTCAAATAATTTTTTCGCTCCTGGATCATTGTTGACTTGGCCATATAGTTGCTTTAATTGTTTATACTCATCACTCTCACGAATCGCCTTTTCAACACCATACGCAACATCATATAAATTTACACCCATTTTACCTACCTCCTTTTCCAGATTTTATTCGAGCAAAATGGTTCTTTACCACTATAACAAACATTTCCACTCAATTCATGTGTATTAAAAAAATTGTGCAATAATTCCTTGAAAAATCCCGATGATCCCACCGAGCAATGCTCCTAGATACGTAATCATCTTGAATTCGCGTTTGGAGATGCCTAGCACCATCTCCTCCAAGCGCTCCACAGAAAATGTGCCAACCTGGTCTTTTACAATTTCCTCCAGCTTGAGGCTTTTCATCATTTTTTCCAAGTGGTTTGCTACTAATTCGCCTGCCATTTCAATTCCTTTAGGAACAAAATCTTCAAGGATTTTCTCTTTATATGGTAGTAAAACCACATTTGCAGGAGTTGCAAGATATTTCTTAACAGGAAAGATGTGTAAAGTCTGTTCCTTTAGGAAGGTAAGAATTTTTTCTGAACCTATCTGTTCAACAATTCTATTAACCTCTCCGGATTTTACCTTATTCCACTCTTTTTCAATTAAAGAATGTAAAAGTTCCTTTGTTCCCGGATTTCTTAGAAATTTTACGATTTCAGGTTGAATTTTATCCATCAAGCTTGTGTTCCCTAAAAACATCTGAACCATATTCCCTAGCATGCCTCGGGTCGCCAAGAATTCGTCAACCATTCGTTTTAAACGAAGTTTCCCTTCCCCGCTTTCGAAATACTCAACACCTTTTTCTACAATGTAATCTGCAACGTCAGGAATTTTCATTTCAACCTTTGACAGAATCCCCTCAGGAATGAGATGCCCGATTTCTTTCTTTCCCATTTCATCTAAAATACTTGCATATTTCTTTTCAATTAAACTAATTAATTTTTCCTCTGCTACTTCATCAAGATTATGTATCCCTACATGTTCCGCAAGCTCGTTGAAATTTTTTTCGGTATCAAGTAGTTTGGCTACCTCTTCTTTCGCCCAGCCTTCGATTGTTCTGACAAAACTTTCATCCCGCAGTTTTTGCTTTAGGCTTTCAGGCGTTAATAGATGTTCTACTACGGTTCTTCCCATCTGAAATGCCAGTTCGTCCCTTCGTTTCGGAATTAATCCTGGAGTAAATGGGAGTCGCTTTCCAGCGATATAGATGGCCTTATATGGCCTAAATAGCATTTTAATTGCCAGATGGTTCGTTACTCCCCCAATGATAGCCCCAACCACCATCATAAATAGAATCATTAAAAATAAATTCATACAATCACCCTTTAAAAATGAACTTTAACTAAGTAACAGTTTTTACTTATTTTTCATACGATACGATATGAGGCATTCGCCTATTTAAATGACTAATTAGCTTACCTGTTTAAATTACCACCTTATTAATTATAGTGTTTCAACGTCAAGTTACGCAAATGGGGTTATCATGATGACAGAAAAAATTCTTATCGAGGTGATTCCTGTTTCCAACGCGCAGGTTTCCCCTTTGCAGATACAAATGAGTGACATCATCTTCAAAGAGTTTGGCTTACAAAACCAACAGAAAATTGAATTATCCTGCAGCAGGAATAGTGTTATCGTCGAAATCGTATCTATTAATGAGAGCGATCCCGTGATTCAATGTAATGATTTCATCTTAAAGGAATTACAGCTTCCTGCTGAGAATTTTTCAATTACTCTTTTCAGAAAGTCAAATCATACACTTGAAATCGGTCCAGTCGTGGGAATTTTAACAGAGGTAAATGAAAAAAACAATCAAATCCTACTTGGTTCAATCGAGGAATTTTGTGAAGAAATCTCTTTGTATGCAAATGAAGTCGGTGTATTTTTTTATGTATTCTCTTTAAATACATTTTATAACCATAATGGATATATCTTTATAGATGGATCGTGGAAAAAGTCAGCTGTTCCGTACCCTCAGGTTATCCACAATCGGATTCATTCGCGCAAACGGGAACAATCCAGGAAGTTTACCGACTTTACTAATGAATTACAGATGAACAATGTTCCCTATTTTAATGATCATTTTTTAAATAAATGGGAAGTACATGAAATCTTGAAGGAGCAGGAGCATCTCCATTCATATCTCCCTGATACCGAGCTGTTAACGGGTAAGGATGTTCTCTATGAAATGCTCGAGAAATATGGATGTGTTTTTGTAAAACCAGTCCATGGCAGTCAAGGAAGAAATATTTTTCGAATTCATAAAACGGAGGAAGAAAAATATTTATTGGATTATACAACCTTCTCAGGTGAGATTGAGACCGTCCATCATAGTTTCACTTCCCTATTTCAATCCTTATTCTCAAGGCTAAAACAACATACATTTATTGTTCAGCAATGTATTTCACTTCTACTATATAAAGAAAAACCATTGGATTTTCGCGTGTTATGTCAAAAACAAACCAGTGAAGCATGGCAGCTAACCTCAATTATTGCACGAGTCTCGTCAAAGGATCAATTTGTTTCGAACCTTGCAAGAGGTGGAGAAATGCAAAAGGTCCATAAAGTCCTTTTAGAAAACTTTGATGGTAAGCAAATACCTCATATTAAAAGGTTAATGAAAGAGATAGCACTCGAGGTTGCCGCGATTATCGAGGGAACCGACGATGGAATATTTGCAGAGTTGGGAATCGATTTAGCGCTTGATGTAAACGGTAAACCCACCATAATTGAGGTCAACACAAAACCTTCGAAAAACCAGGAACAGGATCGATTATCAACCAGAATCCGTCCAAGTGCAAAAGCGATTTTACAGCATTGTGTCTTTCTATCCAACCTTGATTAAAAAACGATAGTTAAGAAAGGAGAGGGTCTTATGA
>NZ_JBALOX010000046.1:22365-23261 GCF_036965165.1 Bacillus sp. JJ1521
TTTACACCAACATCGATTGAACCCACTTCTGAAATGGTTCATGGAGAAAAATATAATCACACAACCAATACATGGGAGCAAAGTAACTTTGATATTCCAATGTATTTATATGACCGTTGTTTCTATTCGAATGATGAAGTTTCTAAAAAAAGTCAGCCAATTATGAACTGGTTAAAGTTGCGTCCAGCAAATGTTTTTCTAGGGTATGGCCTTCCAAATAAATGGGAGATTTACAACACCTTACGTCAAGATAAGGAATTATCACCCTATATCCCTTCTACTGAACAAGCTCTCTCCACTTCTGCCATCATACGAACCTTAATGAAAGAGCATAAAATCATTCTTAAGCCAGAAAAAGGTTCAATGGGAAAAGGAATTATCGGTCTTTTCCTCCAACAAAACTATGTAGAGGCCGTCTATAAAGAAGAAAAACTTCTAATCAGGGATCAATTTACAACAAGAGGAGATTTAAAAAATTGGATTGACTCCATAATTACTAGTCAACCTTATTTAACACAAACCTATTTACCACTGCATGATGAAGGGAATCGCCCTTTTGATATTCGAATTTTACTTCAGAAAAACGGCCAAGGAAAATGGATTGAGCAAGGCCGTGGGATCCGCCTTGGGTTGCCGGAACATCTCATTTCAAATTTGGGTGGCGGTGGTGAAACTCATTCATTTGAAAGCTGGACAGAAAATATGTCTTTTCATCAAAAGCAATTACTTTCGGATAATATTCATACAATTATTAATAGGCTGCCAGATGTGCTAGAAGAACAATTTGAACCTCTTTTCGAAATAGGTGTGGATTTAGGTCATACAAGCGATGGTGCTGTCTGGATTTTAGATACAAATTCAAAGCCAGGTAGAAAGGTTATATTAGAAACCAGTCC
>NZ_JBALOX010000046.1:23306-38449 GCF_036965165.1 Bacillus sp. JJ1521
AGAAAAGCGCAAGGTGCACACCTATCGGCCACAAGCATAAGACAAGCGCTGACAGAAGTCGCTTTTTGCCTTCAGAAGCGATCCGAGCCGATGGCACCTGAAGCTAGACAAATCTATAAAGGAGCTGAAAAAATGCGAACACCACTGCCACTTAAAATTACCCAGGATGAAAACAGGAAAGTGTATATTCCTAAAACCATCCAATTAAAAACACCAATCAAGCATATTCTTTTTGGAACGTCCTCCAGCGAATGTGAGGTCATCCAAGTTGATAGGCAGGAAATCAAACTTTCCGAGGATCTATTTTCATCGTTAAATATCCCATACTCAAGTACGACTCAGGTTTTTATTCATGAAGACAATCTTTACGTTGGTCCACTTGTCGGGATTTTCACAGCAGGTTTTAGCGAGTCGATGATTCGACCAATTGGAGACAGAACCCTATTTTTCGCAAAACTTTTGGCACAAGAAAAAGCAGTCGGGGCATATGTTTTTATTTTTGGTGCAAAACATATTGATTGGGATAAGGGGACCATTAATGGAATTTTTCATAGTCATAATGGCTGGGAAACGATTGAAGTCCCATTTCCTAATGTGGTCTATGACCGTCTTCCAAACCGTCGAACCGAAAAACATAAAGCCTTACGTGAAATCAAACAACGTATGCATCATGAGTACTTAATACCGTGGTTTAACCCAGGGTTTTTTGATAAATGGGAAATTCACCAGCTGTTAGAGGGCAACCATCTTGTTGCAACATATTTACCAGAAACCCATATAAGTCCAACCTTTACTTTAATAGAGCGCATGCTTTCGAAATATCAGCATGTTTACATTAAACCTGCGAACGGCAGTCTTGGTTTAGGTATTTATCAAGTAATATTTGACCGCGAAACAGAAGATTATTATTGTCGCTATCGTGATCAGGATGGGAAAAATCGTCTTCAGCGTTTTTCTTCCATTGAATCATTTATCAACACGCATTTCCGTAACAAACAATTGGAGCATTATATCGTCCAACAGGGAATTCATTTGCTTCGAAGCGATCATAAAACAATTGATTTTAGGATCCATACAAATAAGGATGAAAAAGGTAAATGGCAGGTCAGTGTGATGGCGGGTAAAATCTCTGGACGTGGCAGTGTGACAACACATTTAAACAACGGGGGTGTCGTTCGTACACTCACTGAAATTTTTCCTGATGTCACAGAATGTAAGAAAATAAGTGATTCCCTTAAACAGGCCGCCCTTACACTAAGTGAAGTCATTGATTCGAGACAAAAAGGACATATTGGGGAGCTTGGATTTGATTTAGGTGTCGATAAAAATGGCAGTGTGTGGCTTTTCGAGGCAAACTCAAAGCCTGGCCGATCAATTTTTTCACATCCAAAGTTGAGAAAATACGATAAGCTTTCGAGCAGGCTACCATTACAATATGCCATTTATTTAACTGAAACAACCATTAAGACTCCTGAGGTAATTTTCAAATGAGTACCATTTATTATCACATTAAAAAAAAGAAGTGGTATCAATGTGAGGATGCAAAAGGGCTTTTCTTCGGAAAGACCCAAACATTCATTTCCTATGTAGGGAGCAGCCCAGAGCAGTCGCTCCCTTTTCCTGTTCAAAAGAATGAAAATAAAGTTGGTCCTATCATCGGCATTTTAACAGGTTCGTCAAAAGACAGTACCTTCATCGGCAATCACAAGGTTCTGAAAAGAATTCTGTTATCCTTACGAGAAAATGGTGCATTAGGAATCGTCATGACCCCAAATTCAATACGGGGAAATTCAGTTGAGACCTTTACCTTTTATCAACCATTAGAAAAATGGATAAAATTACGAACCCCTCTTCCAAATGCTGTATATAATCGTATTCCATACCGGCACATGGAGGACACGCAGGCTTTTACCGACTTAGTTTCTTTTTTCAAAATGAATGAAATCCCCTTTTTTAATCCATCCTTTTTTTCAAAATGGGAGATTTACCAAATATTAAAGAGGAATGATTTTGTTCTTCCTTTTCTTCCAAAAACCACTCTTCTCAATGAAAAAAGCGACCTCAAAGAAATGTTCGCAAAACATCATATCCTCTACATGAAAAGCTCAACCGGACATCAAGGAATCGATCTATACAGACTTAAAAAAGAACAAAATGGGATGATTGTTGAAACACCGCTTGGAAATGAATCCTACCCAACACTCACCTCATTTTGGGAAAAGTTTGAGGATGAGTTTGCAAAAAGTGACTATTTATTACAGGAGGCCATCCAGGCAGACACCCATAATGGTAAGCGTTATGATTTGCGAATTTTATGTCATTATCATGAAAATGAACATATTATTAGCGGCATCGGGGTAAGAATTGCTGGTGACAATGGGGTAACCACGCATGTTCCAAATGGTGGGTCGATTATCCCCTATCATATGGTTCGCAATCGGTTTGATGAATCTATATTGCGGAAGCTTGTGTTTGAAATTGGAAAAATGCTTGTGGACGAAACAGGAGAGTTTATCGGAGAGTATTCGATAGACCTTGGGCGTTCCGAGGATGGAAGGATTTTTATTTACGAAATCAATTCAAAACCAATGGTGTTCGATGAGGACCATATTCGACAAAAGGGACTTGAAAATTTAACCAAACTCCTTATAATGAAAGGAAATGAGAGCTAAGGGGGCTTATGATGATCTCACATTTTCAATGGAAACCTTTATTTAAAAGCAGCCAAATTCCTGGTTGGAGCTTTTCTTTTTATTTCCAAGGAACTCAATATAACGGAGTATATAATAAAGATGGAAGCATTGATTGGCACGGCAACCATCCCGATCTAAAAGTCATTAATAACATCACAAAACAAATTCATGAATTAATGCTTTACCATGTTTACGAGTAAGGATTATTTAGCAGTAAATACGCCAAGGCGTATTTGTTTCTTACCTCCTTCACATACTAAGCTAAAAGGAGGTTTTTTTATGGCTGAAAAAGGAAAAGAGCGTGAAGACCTTCAATATGAAGGAAAAGACGAAGTATTTATGGATGTGGACCGCTTCATTAATGAAGGTATGGCGGGTGGTAGCGTTCACCGTTTTCATGATAAAACGAATATAGAAGAAGCACGCGATTTTGAAAAAGAAGAACCGCCGAATGTAATCGAATAACTAGTTAGCGCCTGAGTCTCCTTCTGTTATAATAGAAGGAGACTTTTCATTGCCAATCATTTGATTGCATTTGATTCGATTGAAGGAGTATTTTAAATGATTGAAAATTTAATGATGCATTACAAAGATGCTTTAATAACAGCAGAATCACCTTATAAAACAGATTTGTATTCGTGGTTTTTAACAGATACAGGGACTTTTTTTGGCATAAAAAAGGACCGTCTTACGACAAAAGAAACCGCTCTTTTAACTTCCCTTTTCACACCCTATGGCACTCATGTCAATGATATGAACGATACACAGGCATTTTGGTATAATCTTTTGTTTTTACAACAAGGTCATCTATCAGCTAATCATTATTCTTTTTCACAGTGTCGATTTATTCAATTTTATGCCGACCAACCAATTACTGACCAGCTCGAATTCCAGGAAGCCATTCAGGCACTATTACCAAGAGATACTATCTTCTTATGGGAAAATGATTCAAGAGGTGTTCTAATTGAAACAAGAAATGAGGAAATGATTGAGGATGTCTTTTACGATGAAATCACTGTTACGTTAACGAGTGATTTCTATACAGACATGCGTTTATTCATTGGACAAACCCATCCCCTTTCTGAGAATCTTGGTTCTCTTTTTCGTACTGAAAGAGAATGGTTCCAAAAAGGAATACAATTTTTACATAAACAGCAAGTTTATCATTTACATGACATCTTACCATTTTTGCTGCTTGAAGGAATGGATGACGGTTTTCGTAATCAACTCAAAAATGTAATTCCGGAAGAACTACAAACTGACCATGAATTACTTGAAACGATAAAGGTTTTCTTTGAAAGTGATTTTAATGTTTCGAATGCAGCAAAGCGGCTATATATGCACCGTAATAGCCTTCAGTATCGAATCGAGAAATTCATTGAAAAGACGGGAATTGATATTAAGCATTTTCATGGTGCAGTTACGACCTATTTAGCTATTCTTGACTTAGAACATTTTTAACCTATAAAATTCAGAATCAAATACGCTAAAGCGTATTTGATTCTTGATTCGTAGACATGCACGAAAACCCTTACATCGTTTTGTGCAAATTACACATTTACGCATTTTTCTCTCTGAAGTAAACTTTAAGTATCGAAAACGTTTACACTAGGAGGAAGAAAAAATGGCAGAATTAGTTTTAGATAAAATTTATAAAGTATACGACAATAAAGTAACTGCTGTAGAGGATTTTAACCTTCATATTAAAGATAAAGAATTTATCGTATTCGTAGGTCCATCAGGTTGTGGTAAGTCAACTACATTACGTATGATCGCTGGATTAGAAGAGATTTCACAAGGTGATTTCTACATTGATGAGAAACGTGTAAATGATGTTGCTCCAAAAGATCGTGACATCGCGATGGTATTCCAAAACTATGCGCTATACCCACATATGAGTGTATATGATAACATGGCATTCGGGTTAAAGCTTCGTAAATTCCCGAAAGATGAAATTGATCGTCGAGTGAAAGAAGCAGCAAAAATTCTTGGACTAGAAGAATACTTAACTCGTAAGCCGAAAGCATTATCTGGTGGTCAGCGTCAACGTGTTGCATTAGGACGCGCAATCGTTCGTGACGCTAAGGTATTCTTAATGGACGAACCTTTATCAAACCTTGATGCAAAGCTTCGTGTACAAATGCGTGCTGAGATTTCTAAGCTTCACCAACGTCTACAAACAACTACAATTTACGTAACACATGACCAAACGGAAGCGATGACAATGGCTACCCGTCTTGTTGTTATGAAAGATGGCATCATCCAACAAGTTGGAGCACCAAAAGAAGTTTATGACAATCCTGAAAACGTATTCGTTGCTGGTTTCATCGGATCACCTGCAATGAACTTCTTCCCGGGTACATTACAAGATGGTACATTCACAATCGGTAATGTAAAAGTTTCTGTCCCAGAAGGAAAAATGAAGGTTCTTCGTGAACAAGGCTATGTAAACAAGGAAATCATCCTTGGTATTCGTCCAGAAGATATTCATGACGAGCCTGTCTTCATTGAATCTGCTCAAGGTTCTAAAATCAATGCAGTTATTGAAGTATCTGAGTTAACCGGTGCTGAAACAATGCTTTATTCACAGCTTGCTGGTACTGACTTTGTTGCACGTGTTGACTCACGTTCTCAAGTAAAACCTGGTGAAACAATCGAACTTGCATTTGACATGAACAAATGCCATTTCTTCGATGCTGAAAACGAAAATAGAATTCGCTAATCATAATTGTAAAGTCGCCCTTTTTTGGGCGACTTTTTTGTTGGGACTTAATGGACTATTCTTTTATTAACTTTGTTTCTTGGTTATGGCAATTCGTACAATAAAATAGATGCGCACATTCATAGTTTTGTAAAGTTGTTTGAATGCCATCTATTTTTTTCATGTCATCAATTTGCATATATGCACTGTAAGGACCAAAAAAATCGATAATACGTCCAGAATCCTCTATCGAATTCCCACATTGTGCACATGTGAAGCTAGCATTGTTAAAGCCATTACATAATGGACAAATAGGCATTATCTTCTCTCCTAATCATATTCATTTTTATATAGTTTTTGATGAAACAAAGCTGTTATGCTTTCTTTTCTGTAGGAATTAATTGCCAAAGTTATTTTCGAATATAATCTTCGCTTCGTCACATAATACTTAGTACAAACACAGCAACACACAACTCACCAAGCAACAACTTTTATACACGGGTTAGCCTAGAGGCTAAGGAACCCTTATATCTGGTGCAATTCCGGAGTAACCCACCCAAAAAAATCAGTTTAAGGAGATGAAGGAAAAATGGCAAACAACAATAGTAACCAATTAGTAGTACCAGGTGCTCAACAAGCTATCGACCAAATGAAGTATGAGATTGCTCAAGAATTTGGTGTTAACTTAGGTGCTGACACTACATCTCGCGCAAACGGATCAGTTGGTGGAGAAATTACAAAGCGTTTAGTATCTTTCGCTCAACAATCAATGGGTGGACATCAAGGTTAATAACAATTAAATATTTTGGCTAAAGAGGCACCCTTAATGGGTGTCTCTTGTTTTACTTTATATTACCCTTCCCAACTTTTGACTTGATTTATTACATACTATTTTTGGGATACTAAGCTAGAAAATATAATTATAGGAGGAAATTGCTTTGAAGGATAAATTACAAAATAGCACAGAAGAATTAGCTGCAAGACATTACCAACCGGGGGATTACGAAAAGAACGATGAATTATCCTCAGGACTTGCTACAACCCATGAACAAGTAAGTGATTCCTATATGGAAGGTGAAATTGCAGCCTCTTCCAATAATACGAAGGTAAAAAAAGTAGAATCCACAAACGAAGGTTATCAGGATTACTATTCATAAGCATAGAATTTCCTTTTAGGAGGATTCCAATTGAGTGAGGTAAATCAATTTATTCGAGATATCACAACGAAGGCAAAAGATACAATATCTACAACAACCCAAATTGTAAAAGAAAAAATAAATACCGTTTTGCAAAGGCCGATGGCTACCATAGATGACCTTGCACAATATATTTCAACCCACCCAGATACAAGTTTCGATACAAAAGAATTTCTTGGGTTTCAGTATCATTTTTACCACCTAAAGTTGACAGATACAACCTTTTATCTTGAAACAAAGGGTAGGCATGGGGACTATATTCTCGACCTTTCAGTGACTTCACCTGAAGGTATACTTTTTGAATACCACTCTTTCGAAAAGAAATATGGTGTGGACGATAAAGTCGCTATTCCAGCAGCCTTGAGTAGTATCATTCAATAAAAACATGGGGACGGCTCTACTGGTTCTTCATTTACTGGAAAACCAAGAGAACCGTCCCCATGGATCATTATTTTTCGATTTCTAATATTGGTTGGTTTACTTCTACATTCACTTTTCTGATGCGGCGGTTTTCCACTTCTGTCACCGTTAAGGTGAGGTGCAAGTAATCAAAGGTATCTCCGCTAACTGGAATTTTCTCAAATGATTCAAAAATCCAACCTCCAACGGAATGATGCGAGCTTTCCGGTTCTTCTATTCCGATGATCTCCGCAAATTCATCTAGTGACATATCCGCATTTATTTCATACGTATTTTCATCTATTTGTGTAATATATTTAATCTTTTCATCATGCTCATCCCAAATCTCACCGACGATTTCCTCGATAATATCCTCTAATGTAATCAAACCCGAGGTTCCACCAAATTCATCCACTACGATAGCCAAATGTGTTTTGCTTTTTTGAAGTTCCGGAAGTAAGGTTGAAATTTTCATCGACTCCACTACGAAAAATGGTTTGCGGAGTATGGAACGAACATTTATTTTCTTTTGTTGAACCAGAAGACTTAAAAATTCACGTTCAGATAAAATCCCAATGATATTATCAGTATTGTTTTCGTAAACTGGAACACGTGAATAGCGCTCCTCTAAAAACATATCTCTCATTTTTTCAATTGAATCATTGACTTCCACCGCCACCATGTCGATACGTGGTGTCAAAATCTCCCCAACTAAAATATCATTAAAATCAAGGGAACGATGTACTAATTCTTTTTCTTTATTATCAATAACTCCTTCTTCCTCACTCAAATCAACCATTACTTTGATTTCTTCTTCGGTAAAGGATGGAGTATCATTATTATTTTTAATAAGCTTGGCTGCTGATGTTTTTAGTAACCCTAATAAATAGGTAATCGGTGTAAGTAGCTTCATTAAGATAAATAAAATTCCAGAAACCCGTAATGAGAAGCTTTCCGCGTTTTCTTTGGCGAATGATTTGGGGAGGACCTCTCCAAAAACTAAAATGAGCAATGTCATCACAAATGTACTAATAACAAGCCCAGTATTTCCACCAAGAAGATCAGAAGCTAGCTTTGCAGCAATTGATGCAGCAGTAATATTTACGATATTATTTCCAACTAGAATAGTTGAAAGTGCTTTATCAAAGTGTTCCGTAATATAAAAGGCTTTTTTACTTCCACGTCGTTTTTCATCTACATAATTTTTCAGTCTGATTCGATTAACACTCGAATAGGCAGTTTCACTTGCTGAGAAAAACGCTGATAACATGATTAGAACGAGTAACACAATAAAGGTACTCAGTGGCAAATCGTCCACGTAAATTTCACACTCCTAAAATTGAAATTGACTTTGTTTTTGTTTAAGATGGTAATAATAAGGGTACTGTCAAAATATAAAAATAATTATTGATTATTTTTATAATAGCAAACATTCTTTTATATGGGAATGATTATCTAATCAAATGCGTCTTGGCGTATTTGCGCCCGATTTTTTTCGAGCAAGCTCGAAAAATTTCCTTTAAAAAATCGTGGCATCCGCCGGAGGCTTTAACTTTATTCAGTCGGGATTTGAACTCCAACTGAATTTTTAAGTTTTCTGCATTCATTCCTACCTATAGAAGTAGGATTTTCAACTGAATAAAGTTAAGTGTGATTCAAATCACACCGAGTTATTTTTAGTATTGATATAGTACTAATATGAATAATAAGTGGCGGTGAAATAAATGGAATTTAAACTCAATACTTTATATGAAGAAATAGGCGGCACAGAGGCAATCCAAAACTTGGTGAATACGTTTTATCCAAAAGTATATGCCGATCCTGATTTAGCTCCTTTGTTCGAAGGTGATATCGAGGAAATTAAAAGAAAGCAGTATATGTTCTTAACTCAATTTACAGGAGGTCCAACATTATACAGTAACGAATTCGGAGCGCCGGCAATGAGACATCGTCATATGCCTTTTGATGTCACACCAACACGAGCTAGAGCTTGGCTTCGTTGTATGAAAGAAGCATTCGAGGAAAATGATCTTACTAGTGAGGCTGCTGAAGCCTTTTACGCTCGTCTTCAACAAGTGGCAGGAATCATGGTGAATACTCCCGACGATTAAAGAAAAACAGCTAGTCAAAAAATCCACGAGATTATCGTGGATTTTTCTTATGATTCGATAATAATAGCACCGATAAAAAACACTAAAACTAAAGCGGCGGCGATATTAAATGTAATTGATAATTCTTCCACAAGATCTCCCCCATTACCTTTTCTATGGTATAAGAGTACCATCAAATGTGGAAAAATCAGGTTCATTATTAAGACAGTTTTTTGTCCAAGGAATGAACATTTTGTGAATCTGCAAATTTTACTACCCGATTTGAAATTATCCTAAATACCGATGATACATACTCTTTGCCTCTGCTAGATCATTTGTTCCATGAATGAGGACACGGCCGTCTTTGAAAACAACCATTCTGTTTGGACCTTGTGTAAATGATAGCAAATATGGGTTTTTATCAACGTTGCCACCTTGTGCAGTTAATAGTTCTGCAAGAGAATCTAAGTCCCTTTCAATTCTTTCACTTGGCCGTATTTGAACTGAATCCCTTCCACATAAAACGGCTGATTTTGTTTGATTCTCAAAGGATAAAAAAGGATAGGTTGGATTTGTTCCACAGGAAAGACATCCTTCCTTTTTCACACGATCAACCTTGATCGCCATATGTTGATTTTTCCATAAATCGAATGAAACAAGTTTGTTTCGTAGAGCATCGTAATCCTCAACCAATATTTTAAGCGCCTCCGTTACTTGATAGGCAACCACCATTTGAACTGCAGGACTAATGATTCCAACTGTATCGCAAGTAAGGCCTCCCATTGGTATCGTTTCTAGGAGGCAATGCAGACAAGGTGTCTGCCCTGGCAGGACACAATAGCTAATCCCATAGCTCCCAACACATGCCCCATAAATCCAAGGGATGTTGTATTTTTGTGAGGCATCATTTAAGAGCATTCTTATGTCGAAATTATCGGTGGCATCCAAAATGAGGTCAACATCGGTAATCAAATTTTCAATTTCTTCGATCGATACATCCATTACATGGGCCTGAATCTCAACCTCAGAATTTATTTTTTCTAAACGGTTTTTGGCAGCAATCGCTTTTGGTAAACGATTCGCTGCATCCTCTTCACTGTATAATTGCTGTCTTTGTAGATTTGTCCATTCTACATAGTCACGGTCAACGATTGTCAACTTGCCAATGCCGGCACGTACTAGCCCCTCAGCACTTCCCGTACCAAGCGCACCAGCACCAACGATAAGTACATGTTTACTTCTAATTTTTTGTTGCCCACGGGCTCCAATTGGGGTAAATAACTCTTGCCGAGAGTAGCGTTCAGTCACTCGGATTCCTTCCTTCCAATGATATTCTTGTTGATATAGTACCATATGAAGGACCTCTATATAAAAGAAAAAGCTAGAATAGAAAACCTATCCTAGCTTGTGCGTAATTATTCGACATATACTGCCGTGCCATAGGCGATAAGTTCAGAGGCGTTTTGTATAACGGATGAAGTTTGTAGGCGCAACCCAATAACTGCATTTGCTCCTTTTGCTTTGGCATCATCTACCAATCGGCCAATTGCTTTTTGACGGGCTTCTTCTAGCATTTCGGTGTAATCGGAAATTTCTCCCCCAACTATAGTTTTCAATCCAGCCATAATGTCTCTACCAATATGCTTGGATTGAACCGTACTTCCTCTTACAAATCCTTTTAGTTCTTTCACTTCTTTACCTGGTACATAATCAGTAGTCACGATAATCATTTTCGTCCTCCTCCTCTTTCTCTCGTTTTCGTTCCCAAACTAATAAAGCAAATAATAGAACAACGGCAACCATGTAAAACGCATAAAACGTCAGCGCCTTTGAAATATCAATGAACAAAAATACAATACCTACGATTTGTCCGACAATGGCTATCATCAATACAATATATTTCGCAATATTTCTCATCATTCATTACCTGCTCTGCGTTGATAAATTTTTCTTGCAAAAATAAGATAAAAGACAAGTGGCATAGGTGATTGGATTAATCCCCATATTCCCCAAAACCAGTAATTATGCCCCCGCTTTCTTGCATCTAAAAACAACCAAAAGCTTTGAATGAGTAGGATGATTACGATTACTATCCAAATTTTGATATCATACGTTTTCATGTACGCATCACCCGTTTTCGATATCGAATAAGGCTATAAACTGGAAAGCTAATTGATGCGATACCTTGAATAACGATAAAGGCAATCGGCAGTTGGAAAAATGCAGTGATCAAGCCAGTCATCATGAATAAGGCAATCAAAATAAAGGCAGTTAGATCACGTCTAAATTTTTTCTTTTGTTTTTGTAGTTCAACTGCTGCCATTTGTTCAAATACTTGTAGATCAGGAGTGAAAACCGAATAATGATGATCTATTTTAGATAATGCTTCATTAATTTCTAGAATCATTTCTGAATCTTCTTCATGTTGTTGTTCGTTCTTTAGTAAGACTAGTTTGTTTTTCTTCATTGGGTCTCAACTCCTTTCTTACTGTGTGGATTCCATTATGTATTCTCGATTTTACTGTCCCAATGGCGATATGAAGCATATCGGCGATTTCTTCATACGAGTACCCATAATAATGTTTAAGAACAATTGGAATCCGAATTTCATCAGAAAGCCTGCCTAAAGCAGTAAGAACATCATTCCAATCCTCCGACTGGTTATCGAATTGCCACTTCATTTTGCGCAATGCTTGTTCGTTTTGCTGATAGTTTTGTTCCCGTTTCTTTTTTCGAAGATCATCAATGTATAAGTTCGTAGCAATTGTTATAAGCCATGAGGAGAATTTTGCTTTACCGTTATACAATTTGATTTTTTCCATACTTTTCATCATCGCTTCCTGTGCTAAGTCTTCGGCAATATCAGGCTTCATTGTAACTTTTATTAGATATTTAACTAAAAAAGGATAATGCTCCTTAAAAAGCATCGCAAACGCGAGTGAGTCACCACGCTTTGCACTGCGAATTAGTTCCTTTTCATCCATGCAATGAATTCTCCCCCAAGAAAATTTGGTTATCTTTATATTTCGTTAATAGTACGAATGAGGCAGTCAAAAAGTTCACTTCGACCAATTTTTTTTTATTTTTAATAGTTTAACACAGAAAAGTGCAAGGCGCCCGCTTATCGGCGACAAGCATAAGACAAGCGCTGACAGAAGGCGCACTTTGCCTTCAGAAGCGATTGGCTAGACCATTTAGCCGATGGCGCCTGGAGCTAGACATCAAAAAAAAGCCAGAACCATAGATAGGTCTGGCCTCTCCTTATACGATTATTCGTTATCAGTTGTTGCAGATTTTCTTGATTGTGATAATTCTTCTGTTAAATGATCGATGCTATTTCTGACACTTCCTTTGCCCGACAGGTTTTCAATAATTTCTTTCACATCAATACCAGAGGAAGCTTTTAATGATTCCTGAAGGGTTGACATCAGATTTGTTGCATAGCCGGTTACTTTATTAGCACCGCTGTTTTCCCCGCTACTGCCTGTATCCACAACCGTAATCTTATCAATATTTGATAATGGTGCCGCCACTTCTTTCGCATATTGAGGAAGCATTTTAATAACCATATCAAGGATAGCCGCTTTTCCATATTGCTCGAATGCTTCGGCAATTTTTTGTTTGGCTTCCGCTTCTGCGAGACCAGTTAGGCGGATAATATCAGCTTCCGCTTCCCCTTGTGCACGTTGGGCTTCTGCTTTTGCAAGACCGTCGATGCGGATCTTTTCAGCTTCCGCTTTTGCCATAGCTTCAATTCGATATTTATTCGCATCTGCTTCTGCCAATTGCTTCGCTTTTTCTGCCTCTGCCGCTTGAACGACTGCATAACGATCAGCATCCGCTTTCTTCTTAACCTCTGAATCGTATTGCTTTTCACGACGCAAAATCTCTTTTTCTTCGAGTTCAATTTGCTTCTGTCTTTCAATGATTTGGATTTGCATTTGCTGTTCAGTAACCTCTTGTTTTGCTCTTGCTTCCTCTAGGTGGTAGGCTTGGTCAGCACGTGCTTTCGCAATATCCTGCTCTCTTCGGAACTCTGCAGTTTTTAATTGATTAATTTTTTCTGCTTCCGCAACCTCTGTAGCGCGCTCTAGCTCAGACTTCTGCGCTTCTTTCTCAGCTTCAGCACGTTTAATTCTTGTTTCTTTTTCAGCCTCTGCTGTTGCAATATCAGCATCACGCTTTACCTGAGCAATTCTTGGTTTACCTAATGAATCGAGGTAACCGTTCTTATCACGAACATCCTTGATTGTGAACGATACAATGATAAGACCCATTTTTGCTAAATCCTGAGATGCGACACGTTGTACTTCCTGTGAGAACTTATCACGATTTTTATAAATTTCTTCAACCGTCATCGATCCAAGGATTGAACGTAGATGTCCTTCTAATACTTCTCTCGCTTCACTTTCTCTGTCTTCTTTTCGTTTTCCTAAAAATTGCTCTGCTGCAGTTGCTATTTCGGAAATAGAACCACCGATTTTGATAATAGCAGTACCGTCAGCCATTACCGGTACACCTTGTTCTGTATATACTTCAGGTGTTTGAACATCCAGTTTACTCGATAATAGACTTAGAGGTTCAGCCTGTTGGAAGACTGGTAGTACGAATGTACCGCCACCACGGACAATTTTAATCCGATTTCCTGATTCGTCCACATGAACATTTTTCCCGCCTAAATAACTTCCTGTTACAATTAAGGCTTCATCTGGACCAGCTGTTTTGTATTTTGAGACAAATACCCCAATAAGTGCTAGTAGTAAAAATGCGACAACCCCAATTACAATCCAAATTCCTAATGTCATTGTTGATTTCCCCCTTTAATCGTCATGTTTTGGTAAGGTAAGACGTACACAACGCCTTCTTTAATATCTATAATAAGAACCTTTTCTTCATAAGGAATGGGTTCATTATTAAAGCTTTTTGCTGATTTAGCGATTGTTCCACTGATTCCTTCGATAATTACTTCACCGAAACCATCGACTGGGATTGAAGTAATAACCTTGCCAATTCGTCCTTTCAAATCCTCTTCTCTGTAGACCACCGATTCTTCTGCTGAAGACAATGGGATCAATACGAAAACATTTAATAATGTGACTAAAATAAGTGCTAATACGAGTGAAATAACAAAAATTAAGAAACTATGAAAGGAAAGAAATTTTTCAAAAATATAACCAGATGCACTTAAAAATGTGAGGAAAGAAAAAATGAGTGTTGGGCTCAAAAAACTGTCTGGGAAGATTCCCTCTAAAAAATCACCAAATAGGATAAAAAGCAGAGTGCAAATTCCACTTATGACTAAGCCAATCAGATAGATAGTTTGAATGTCATACCCAAATAATTCCATAGCTTCACCTCCATAAGTTTTGAAGTTTTCTTTACATTCTCATTTACGGAAATAAGGGGCAAAAGGTTTCACTTTTTTATGAATTTTTTTTGAAATCTATGTAAAAGTATGTCGACTAGGTTTCGTTACATGAATTCTTTTGTAATCCAAGCTTTTAGTATAAATCCAAGCACAATATACGCAACCACATATCTCCAATAGATAACTAATTTTTCATTCTTCTTTCGGACAATTCCTAACCCGATAATCCACCAAAAGATTGCGTAATCAGTGATCCGCTTTTTACGAAACTGCGTTTCATTGTCTTCGAATTTCCTTATTTTATTTTCATGACGTGCCCAGAAAATCACAATCACAATATCGGCAATGGCCCCAATGGAAATCGCGACCAGAACAAAAGTAGGAGACGGCTTCCATCTATTATCGTTTTTTGGACCTCCTTTTTCTTTTCAACTCTCTCATTGTCGGCTTTAAGGGCTTCCTCAAAACTTTGAGTAACCTCCGTTTGCTTCGCATCGCTAATTATTTTGTTACTTGGTACATCAAAAGTTGAGTAAAAAAGCCCAATTCCAACTGCTAATAGGATAAACAAGCCATAAGCTAGTCCAATTAGTAATCCTTTTTTCATTAGCCCCAACTCTTTCATTTTTCATTTTCAAAATTGATTCATAGCTTATAGGAATTACATCATACAAATTATTCCTAATCTTACAATAC